>NZ_JBALEQ010000106.1:0-3484 GCF_036917775.1 Nostoc sp. | reverse complement strand
AGTTGGGTTTTAACTTCACTGTTGCCCAAGTAGCATGACCCGAAGCAAAGAAATATCCTCGCATCGTCTCGCGTGATGGGTGAAAAAGTCCATTACCTAAGCTATTTGATAGAAAATTAAGTTCCCAACTCTCCTGCTTATTTTCGCCATTTGCATAACGAGAAGTATTAGTATGTACAATTTTAGTCTTTTCTGGATTGCTTTCAAAACTTCTTAGACTTTGAAATGATTCTTTGACATCACCAACTGGTGTATATCGCGTCCAAATTCCATGCCAATTGAGCAAATGGTTAGTACAATAATTCCAATTTCGTTCTTTTACATCCATAATTTTTGTGTCCAAAGTATATTTAAAATCTCCTTGTTAAAAATAGTATTATGATCTTTACCAATTCACCAATGGTAAAGAAATCCGAGTAAAGACAGCTTGGTGTTGGGAGTGGGAACGAGTGCTGCAATATGCAAGTAGTTGAAGTGCCTTCCCTGAAAGGGTTGCCGTAAGCATAGCTACATAGCTACTCATTCAACTCAACCAGCATACTATCCACACAAGCAACCCCCCATTGCGGAAACTTCGCCAGCAAGCTTCTTGATCACGCACGATCTGCCTGCAAAGCAGGATCATCATTCCAGCATTCCTTCAAGAAATCAAACCCCAGATTCTGCCCCGAATTCGCTGCAACGCATGAGTTTCTGCATACTTCGTGGTCGCTCCAGGAGCAGAAGGTCTGCGGGGAAATCTTAGTTAATTGCTATATTCTGCAACATTTTTTCAAGAACAATACAGCCGATAACAGGTTACTATACAGCAGTTACTTAAAAACAGGTAAAGCAAGATTATGGCAACAATTATAGGTACTGATGGGGACGATATTTTAATCGGAACTGCTGGGGATGACAGAATTATCGCTAGTGCAGGGGATGATACCATTACTGGTGGAGATGGTAAGGATACCATTGATTACAGTGACTTGGAACAACCTGTAACACTCCAACCAGTGGTGATTCAAAAAGGTGTAATTGGAACTGATACGTTTAGAGATTTCTTTGAAACTGTTATTGGTGCTAGAGGACAGACTAATATTATTGATGCGACTACTGACAGTACCAATGTATCAATAATAGCTGATTTATCCAAAGAAAGACTAGAAATTAGAGTTGTCGGTTCACCACCAATAATAGTCAGTGTGAAAAATTTTGTGAATGTAATTGGTACAAATCAAAAAGACACTATTACTGGTGATGCTGTTGATAATGAATTATCTGGTAGCGGCGGCAATGACATTATTAGAGGCAGTGCAGGCAACGACACCTTAAATGGTGGAGATGGTACTGATACGGCTGATTACAGCAAAATAGGTGTAAGCTCTACTATCTTCATTGATGGAACTCTTAAAAAAGGTGGCGGACGGGGTACAGATTTACTTGGCAATTTTGAAAATCTTGTTGTTGATGCTAGCGTTGCAAATAACACTATAGATGCCTCAATTGCTCCTTCAGCACCCTTTTTAGTGGGAGAAGCATCAGTTAACGTTAACCTTGAAAGTCAAAGTTTCGTAATTAATAATGTTCCTAACATAGGCACAGTTGAATTCACATTTATAAACTTTGATAATGTTAAAGGTACAAATCAAAGTGACACCATTGTTGGAGATAGGCAAAATAATATATTATTTGGCAATGGCGGAAACGATACACTTTCTGGTAAGAGCGGGAACGATACACTCGCTGGTGGGTTAGGTGCAGATATTCTCACTGGCGGACTAGGTGCAGATAAATTTGTTTTTACCAACGTATCAGAAGGTGTTGATATTATCAAAGACTTCAAGGCTGTTCAAGGTGACAAAATTCAGATTTCTCAAGCAGGTTTTGGTGCTACTGACCTTAGTGACTTCAGTTATGATCCCCTAAATGGTTCTTTATTCTTCCAAGAGTCTAGATTTGCTATTCTGGAAAATAAGCCTATTGGTTTTCAAACTAATTTAGATATTCAACTGGTTTAAGCTCAGGTATTGTATAAGTTCAACTAAATAGTGGGACTTAGAGGTTGTTTGAAAAGTGGCAGATTGAGCCTTAAATGCAACTTACAGAAGCGAACGTGAATTCCAAAACCCGCATTATCTCGTTCAACTTCTAGGATAGCCAGAGTAGTCAAACATACGTTATATGACTTTTCAAATAACCTCTTAGAGTCTTCCTTGCTCCAATTGCTGTTATGGTGCTACTCGCCAAAACTTTAGATGACAGAAGGTCACAAAGATAATACTTGCTTCGTAATTATTGTAACTCTGCAATACTTGCAGCAGACTTCTTGGTGACTGCTGCTTTCATCTGATTCAGTGAGGGAGGGTTATATTCAAGTGCGATCGCTTAGGGTAAAACTTGCCCAGAAAATGCGATCACTAAACACACAAACTTCAACAGAAATCTTGTGCTACAGTCCGTAAAAGCCCGTACCTGACAAAGAAGCTGATTGACTCTGTTCTACTTGGCATCACCCTGCTACTTAATTAAAAGATGTATTGCACGACGAACATATACTTGCCAAGGCTCAGTCTGAGGTTGAAAAATTTGTGCATAAAGCATAATTCCACTCATCGTATCAAAAACTAAACTAGGATCTAAATCTGCGTGAACTTCATTTCTGACTTTTGCTCGTTCTATTACAACAGCAAAAGCTTGCCGTCGAGGTTGCAGATATTTTGTCCAATAAATTTGAGCAAATTGAGGACTAGTTGAGGCACTACTGATAATCATGGCAACAGTCTGCCGTCCCAAAGGACTAAGAGCCTGTCAAGAAACAACTTTTACAATTTATTATCTAGAAAGCTTACTGAGAAGGCATTTCTAGCTCAAAAGAGGCAAGGTTGTTACATGACAAGCTCTAAGCGTAACTTGCGCGGCATTCTCAATCAGAGCATCAATATCATCCCAAAGTCGACCAGTATCAGGGATAATAACTTCTTCTCTAAAACTTTCTATTGCCGATGCAATCAGTTCTTCTTTACCTTTGTAGCGTCGGTAAATAGTGGGTTTACTAACCCCTGCACGGACTGCAATTGCGTCAATACTTGTACGTTCATATCCTACTTCTGATAGTAGTTCCAAGCTTGCTTGCAGAATGGCTTGATGAGATTGAAGGTTACGAGGTCGTCCTGGCAGATTTTTAACGGGTTTATTCATGCAATTATCATCTCAAATCATCAGTATTTAGACAACTTGCGAACAGTTAAGAGTTGACATTTTCTCATGTTTTACGATACCGTATCGTAAATATAATATCTAATCACTCAAAAGTGAGAAAAAACATGACTGGCTTTTCAAGCGGACGAACACTGCCATTACCCCCTGGTCGCTTCGGTTTGCCTATCATTGGCGAATCCATTAGTTACTGGACTTTGGACTAAAAGGCCAGAGAAAAGCAGTCAACATTAACACTGACTGCCATAAAGTCAATGAAAGTAATCGATAAATCATTGACGTG
>NZ_JBALEQ010000105.1:0-37864 GCF_036917775.1 Nostoc sp. | reverse complement strand
GCTGTTTAATACCTAAGATTATTCATACTTTTGCTAAGTCTCTGATTAACTCAGCCCTGCTGGGTCATTTTGCATGGCTTAGTCTAAACTCCAGACAAAAATGCTCCCTATTTTTTGTCTCCACCATCTTCTCAAAGTTTTGTCCCATCTAGCTTAGAGTTGCCTTGTCACCCTCTCAGATGATTGAGTCACGTCATACCATTTCTGTATGAAAATGCGCTTATAAAACAATACGGTTCAGTTAAGGTTGAAACTTTTTGCCTAGAATTGTTATCAGGAAAGGATGTAAGGAACTCAGGAGTGCATAGCTACAGCAACTCTGTGATGGAAAATAGCCGTTGTCGGTCTATTTTTTGGAGCTTGATTTTTTCGGCGTAGAAAGCTTGATAATAAGATTGATAACGCTCTGGTTCAGCTTCTGGATCGGTTTGTTGCCATAGTTCCAAAAAGTGGCGATAGCGTTTTTCCAGCATCACCAAATCCATACAAGCGATCGCAGCTTGAACTACTTGCGGAGTCCGAAGTATTTCTTTTTGGTTTTTTTCATTTACATGGAATAAATGGGAAATTAACCCCATTTCGCTGCTAAATTCTAAAAAATGGTCTTGCAAGCGGGAAATTAAATCTGGTTGAGACGCAAAATTTCTTGTCTCTCCATCACCGGATGAGATTTCTAAAATCTGTTGCCATAAAAATCGGTGGTGGGAAAGGCTAAATTGCAAATCTCGCTCTTCGAGTTCAGCAATAATCGCTTGACGCTGTTCAGGACAATGTAAATAAATTCGCAATAATAAGGCTTCTGCGTGTTCTAAAAGACTGCGTTCTGTAGGAATTGGGGAGTGGGAAACTTTACTACTTCCCCATGCTTGCTTCGCTGATACAGGTTTAGTGTATGCAGCCGCAGCCGGAGCAATTTGAGTTAACAGATTTTCGACTCGCAGGGGTATAAGTCTGGTATCTCCCAAACTGAGTATTTCTGCACAGTAGGAAACGTAATAATTTCGTGTATCGCTGTTAGCTATATTTTTAAGTAATTTAACTAATTGCTGAGTTACTTGCTGAAAATCAGTAGCCTGTTTCAAGTCTCGGTTTTGAATAATTTGCTGAATCTGCCAATCTAACCAAAGTGGCGCATTTTTTAGCAGTTCTCCATAATCTTCTGGAGTATGGCTATGCAAATATTCATCAGCATCTTTACCATCGGCTAAATTCAGAATTTTTAGCTGAACTTCGCCTTTGTATGCTAGTTCGGCAATTTCACCGATCGCACGTTCGGCGGCATTGGTTCCGGCTTTATCAGCATCAAAGTTGAGTACTAATTGCTTCGATTCGGTATAGCGTAAAATTAACCGGACTTGTTCTAAGCTTAAGGCTGTACCGAGGGAAGCAACGGCGTTATTAATCCCAGCAGCGTGAAGAGCGATCGCATCAAAATATCCCTCTACCACCACCGCTTGATCGAGTTGGGAAATCCCACCCTTGGCTTGATCGAGGGCAAATAATGTTTTACCTTTACTAAAAAGTTCCGTTTCTGGTGAATTTAGATATTTCGGTTGTTCATCCGTGAGAGTTCTACCACCAAAGGCAATAACGCGCCCTTGAACATCACGGATAGGAATCATTAAGCGATCGCGGAATACATCATAATAACCGCCTCCTTCCTTGCGTGGCTTAATCAATCCCGCTTTTTCTAGGATCTGCGCTGGGTAATGTTTATCTTCCACTAGATAACGATGGAGAGTTTCCCAACCTGCGGGGGCATAACCTAAACCAAATTGCTGTATAGTTTCTTCTTTGAGTTGGCGGTTAGATTGCAAATATTGAAGTGCCTTTTGCCCTTGGGATTGTCTCAGGGCGTGTTGATAAAATTGCGCGGACATTGCCAGAACTTCATACAACTGCTCACGCAAAGATAGCTGACGCTGCAATTCTTGGCGTTGTTCGGGTTCGAGGGTTTGGACAGGTACTTGGTAACGCCGTGCTAAATCTAGCACCACATCGGCAAAAGAGCGCTTTCCCAACTCCATGACAAACTTGATGGCATTTCCTCCAGCTTGACAGCCAAAGCAATAGTACATTTGCTTAGTCTGGCTGACGGTGAAACTAGGAGATTTTTCATCATGGAAAGGGCACAAACCGACAAAATCCTTTCCACGTTTGCGTAAAACTACGTATTCTGAGACGACATCTACAATATCGGCCCGTAGTTTAACTTCCTCAATTGTATCTGGGTGCAAGCGGGGGATTTGCATGGGATTAGTGATTGGGGACTGGGGATTGGGGATTGGGGATGAGGGATCTAGGTGTTGGGGATTGAAAGTTTACCCATTACCTATTACCCAGTTCCTAGTCCCCAATCCCTCGCCATTAACTTTGGAGAAATAACAAAGGATAAATGACTTTAGACTTCTGATGGCTATTATATTCTTGTTGTTAGACCAAGAATGATCTATATAATTGCTTACATTTAATTTTATCAGAGGAATTACTTAAAATGGGGCGTATTTTTATTTCTGCGGCTCACGGAGGCAGAGAAGCTGGAGGGATCGATTTAGGTGCGATCGCAGGTGGTACAACTGAAGCTAAAGAAATGATTCTGCTGCGGGATTTGATTGTCACCGAACTGAGGGCGCGGAATTTGGAAATTTTGGCAGTTCCCGATGACTTAAGTGCCGCCCAAACCATCACCTGGATCAATTCTCGTGGCCGACGGGGTGATGTTGCCTTAGAAATTCAAGCTAATGCGGCTAACAGCCCTTCTGTACGCGGGGCTAGCGTCTTTTATATTGCGAATAATAGCGATCGCAGAAGCAATGGTGAACAGTTGCTAGTGGGTTTATTGCGCCGCGTCCCTCAATTACCAAATCGGGGAGTCAAGCCAGATACAGATAGTGGATTAGGTAGTTTAGCATTCTGTCGCCAGACAACACTTCCAGCTTTGGCAATGCAAGTGGGCTTTCTTAGCAATCCAGAGGATCGGGCTTTGCTGCAAAGTCGTCGCCGCGATTTTGCTTTAGGAATTGCTGATGGATTGGTAACTTGGAGTCGTGCGATCGATCCTACTCCTGGCACTCCACCCGAAGCAAATTATCCACCAATTAATATTAATATTAATGGACAAAATTACTCAGAGCAAGGAGTATTAGTTAATGGCAACGCTTACATTCCCATTGATTTAGTAGATCGGCTGCGAATTAACCTTTCAAAAGCAGCTAATGTTAATCGAATTACCTATCGAAAAATAGTTTATATTAAAGCAATAGAACTCCGAGACTTTAATGTTGCGGTTAATTGGGATGCTGCAACTCGGACTGTCAGCTTGCGCTCAAATTTGATCGTTTGCCCTGGTCAAATGGAACGAGTGATGTCAAATGGTAATACTTCAGAAATACAGTTGCAATTATTCCTCAGAAACAATAACGAAAGTGCTTTGGCAAAGTTTCCTGATATCCCCAAACTTTATCGAGAAGAAGCAGGTATAGAAGGGGTAAACTATGATATTGCTTTTTGCCAAATGTGTGTAGAAACTGGATTTTTACGCTTTGGCGGTGATATTAAACCTGAGCAAAATAACTTTGCAGGTTTAGGTGCGATCGGTGGTGGTTCAGAGGCTGCATCTTTTCCAAGTGCCAGAATTGGAGTGAGGGCACACGTCCAACATTTGAAAGCTTACGCCAGTTTAGAACCTTTGGTACAAGAAGTAGTAGATCCAAGGTTTCGCTTTGTCACACGTGGAATTGCAACATTAATTGATCAGCTATCAGGGCGATGGTCAGCAGATTTAGATTATGGTGCAAGGATTTCAGCAATGCTCAAACGATTATATGAATCAGCAGGACTCCTTTGAGTGTTGATTAAATAAACTTGCACTAATTACTTTAACCCTTTCTACACTTTGCGTCCTTTGCGTCCTTTGCGGTTCGTTAAAAAAATTGACTTTGGCAAAGAGTTTTAGCCTTAACTGAACTGTATTGGCTTATAACGCAATACGCTTGGGTTAAGCATTTCTTTTTTCTCTCTGTGTCCTCTGCGCCTTTGCGGTTCGTCAAAAAAATTGACTTTGATCGCAAAGTTTTAGTCTTAACTGAACCGTATTGTTATATAAACTTGATAGCAATTAAGAAGATAGACCGTGATTCTCCAATCTAGTAGTAGAGCATTATCAGTAAGTCATAACAGTAGTTTGAGCTTTACCAGCCTTGCAGAACTATCAAGTGAAAACTTACTTGCAGAAGTCGATCTTCATCGGATTGTAGCAAGTTTAAAGCTCAGGCAAGACAAAAAAGCATCGATGGGTCAGTTTCTCACTCCCGCCTCAGTAGCAGAATTGATGGCTGGAATGTTTAATAGGCTTGATTTACCTGAAATATCTTTGCTTGATGCTGGAGCCGGAATTGGTTCATTACTAGCTGCTTTTGTAGCAAAAGTATGTCAGCATCGACAACATCCGTCAAGTTTGCGCGTTGTAGCTTATGAAATTGACCCTTTTCTAATCAGATATTTGCATCAGACTCTAGAGCTATGTAAGAAGGAATGTCAACGTGTAGGTATTTCCTTTAATTACGAAATTCGTGAGACTGATTTTATCGAAGATGCAGTCAGGCTACTTCAGATTGGTTTATTGAATAGTGCAAAGGCAACAAAATTTACCCATGCTATTCTCAACCCACCTTATTTAAAAATTAATGCTAATTCTAAGGTGCGTGAATTGCTGCATTCCATCGGTTTGGAAACTAGCAATCTTTACACTGGTTTTATGGCAGCTACAGCGCAACTTCTAAAACCAAGTGGTGAGTTTGTAGCGATTACCCCACGCAGTTTTTGCAACGGGCCGTATTTCCGTGACTTCCGCAAAATGTTTTTAGAGATGATGGCTTTACAACAAGTGCATCTTTTTGAGTCGCGGCAAGAAGCATTTAGTGATGATGATATTTTGCAGGAAACTATCATCATCCAAGCTATAAAACAAAGGCAAAAATCTAGCAACGTCATCATCAATACCAGTTATGGGACTAATGATGACTTGATAATGTCACAATCTGTACCATATACAGCCTTAGTTAATCCCAACGATCGAGAGCAGTTTATTCATATTATTCCAGATAAGATTAGCCAGCAAATTGTTGAGCGAATTGAAATTTTCCCCTGCACTTTGAAAGATTTAAGGCTAACAGTTTCAACCGGACGGGTGGTAGATTTTAGAGCAAAAGAGTACTTAAGAGCAAATGCAGAAAACAATACTGTTCCTTTAATTTATCCGGTGAACTTAGCAAATGGATATGTAGAACACCCAAAAATCACCAAAAAGCCTCAAGCGATAGTTTCTCTAGAAAAAACAGCCAATCTTTTGATCCCAAATGAGCATTATGTCTTATGCAAAAGATTTTCATCAAAAGAAGAGAAAAAGCGTGTTGTTGCAGTAGTTTATGATGCCAATCAATTTAATTATGCCTACGTCGGCTTTGAAAATCACTTGAATTACTTTCATAAAGATGGACGGGGACTTAGCCTTACTTTAGCTCGTGGGCTTGCTGTTTATCTAAATTCAACCCTAGTTGATGCTTTTTTTCGGTTGTTCAATGGGCATACTCAGGTAAATGCAACAGATTTGCGAAAATTAAAGTACCCTAATTTGGAACAGCTATTGTCTTTAGGGGCAGAGATTAAAGAGCAGTTTCCTTCTTTGCAAGAAATTGATGAACTTATAGAAAATCAGCTACAGAGTATGTCGAATCTGTCAGAGAACAATCCAATTGTAACTAAGTTTCGAATTGATGAAGCCCTGCAAATATTAAGACATTTGGGATTTCCCCGAACACAACTGAACGAACGGTCAGCTTTAACTCTCCTAGCGTTGCTTGGCTTAAAACCGACAGACTCTTGGAAATTTGCAACTTCTCCTTTGATGGGAATTACGCCGATAATGGACTTTATGGCTCAACATTATGGCAAAACTTATAAGCCCAACACACGGGAAACAGTTCGCCGCCAGACAGTACATCAATTTCTGGATGCAGCTTTGATAGTTGCTAATCCAGATAATTTAAGTCGACCTATTAATAGTCCAAAAACTGTGTATCAAATTCAAAACAGTGCGCTCGAACTCTTACGAACCTACGGTACTGAAGAATGGGAAAAAAGTATCTGTACCTATCTTGCTTCAGTTGAAACTTTGAAAAAAAAGTATGCTCAAGAACGCGAAATGTCCCGTATTCCCATAGTAATTGGTGGAGATATTAAAACTTTATCACCAGGTGGTCAAAATATTCTGATTGAAAAAATTATTAATGATTTTGCTCCTCGTTTTACACCTAATGGAAAACTCATCTATGTTGGCGATACAGATGAAAAATTCGCCCATTTTGATGCAGCAGCATTAACAAATTTAGGCGTTAATATCGATTCTCACGGCAAAATGTCAGATGTAATTATTCACTTCACAACAAATAACTGGTTGGTGCTGATTGAAGCTGTAACTTCACATGGGCCAATTAATCCTAAACGGAAGAAAGAACTTGAAGTCTTATTCAGAAGTGCCGAAATCCCTCTGGTGATGGTAACAACATTTCTCAGCCGTAAGGCAATGGTGGCATATCTGGCAGAGATTGCTTGGGAAACAGATGTTTGGGTTGCTGAAGATTCAACTCACCTGATTCATTTCAATGGTGAATCTCTATTGCAGGCTTACCAAATAGAAAAGAAGCAAACTTCTTGAATCTAAGTAAGTTGGCATAAATATTGTCGTTGGAATAAGGCAATAGGCAATAGCTAGAAGGGTTTTAGGCTAGTTCATTTTTCTTTACATAGTTTGATTTTATTCTGCCAACTTACTTACAGTAATCTGCTTGGTATTCAATACGGTTCGGTTAAGGTTTTTTGATGAAAATTCTAGATCGCAAAGACGCCATAAATCATTGCAAAGACGCGATAAATCGCGTCTCTTGTCTTAAACGAACCGTATTGGCTTGCTATTAGTGATATTTTGTTCGAAAAGATTCTCTAAACCCCCTTTGTAAGGCAATATGCTTGGGTTGTGTCAAAGTTATTTTTTAACTAGGTACGTTATTGAATTGTTGGAAGATATCGGTTTATTTTCTTTTATATTTTAGTGCCCGTGTTAAATAAGTTAGTAGAACGGGAATTATAAAGTGTTAGTTTAAAAATTTGAAATGTCCTTGTAAGAATGTTCATATCTTCCACTGCTTTGACAGAAGCTGATTTGGAGTCAGCGATTGTTCGCAACCCACTGATCGTTTCGCCAAGTACGTCTGTGATGGCGGCGATCGCTCAGATGAGTGGTAGTCGCAC
The DNA here is from genome assembly GCF_036917775.1 of Nostoc sp. Classification (GTDB taxonomy): domain Bacteria; phylum Cyanobacteriota; class Cyanobacteriia; order Cyanobacteriales; family Nostocaceae; genus Nostoc. The sequence goes on along the minus strand of NZ_JBALEQ010000105.1, from coordinate 30,556 downwards.
TGTGTGTTCATCTTCAAGAGAAGCAGATATGGAAATTGAAGCCAGGCATCTTGAGGCGCGATCAAGTTGCGTGTTGATTGTTGAAGGGAATCAGTTATTAGGCATTTTTACTGAACGAGACGTGGTTCGACTCAGTTCTCAAATGCGAAGATTGGATAATCTGGCGATCGCTGATATAATGGCACATCCAGTCATTAGCTTACACCAATCTGCATTTACCGATCTGTTCTTAGCTGTCAATCTACTCCAGCAGTACCGGATTCGCCACTTACCCCTGCTTAATGAACAAGATGAAATAGTTGGACTATTGACTCATGAAAGCTTGCAGCAATTGTCACGCCCAATAGACTTGCTGCACCTGCGCCTAGCGAAAGATGTGATGACTTCGGAAGTGATTTGCACTGCTCCAAGTGTCTCTATGCTAGCTATTACTCGTCTGATGGCAGAAAATCGGGTGAGTTCTGTGATACTTGTAAAAGAACGAGTGGCGCAAGGTCAAGTCATACAAGTACCAATTGGGATTCTGACAGAGCGAGATATTGTCCAATTTCAAGCATTAGAACTGGATTTTGAACAGCTCCAGGCAGAAGTTGTCATGAGTACGCCAGTTTTCTCAGTCAGCCCTGAGTACTCTCTGTGGAGAGTTCAAGAGCTAATGCGGCAATACTTAGTTAAGCGGATAGCTGTGACTGGAACTCAAGGAGAGTTATTAGGAATCGTCACTCAGACCAGTATTCTGAAAGTACTCAATCCAGTCGAGTTAACTAATTTAGTTGGAGTATTGGAATATCAGGTAAATCGATTAGAAGCAGAGAAACTAGCACTGCTGAAAAATCGCAACGCCGAATTAGAGGAGCTAGTCCAACAGCGTACAGCTACACTCAAGGCAAAAGCAGAGCGAGAACAATTAATTGCAACTATTGCTAGCCAAGTCCATTCTTCGCTCAATCTACAGGATATTCTCGACACAACAGTTCAAGAGGTGCGATCATTCTTAGATTGCGATCGCGCGATGATCTTGCAGTTTCAACCCAACTGGAGCATGGTTGTGGTGGCTGACTCAGTAAAGAATGGTTATGTTTCTTACCGGGGTAAACAGATTGAGGATACCTGTTGTGCTACTGATGTGTTTGATTTATATCGTCACGAAAAAATTCGAGTTGTATGTGATATCTACACAGTAGAGATGAGTGATTGCCATCGAAAACTACTGGAAACGTTGCAGACGAGAGCCAAAATTTTGGTTCCAATTATCCAAGATGGTAACTTGTGGGGACTCCTGAACGTTGTTGAGAGTCTTGCTCCTAGAATTTGGCAAGCTGAAGAAATCTCTCTCGTGCAACAGCTTTCGACCCAGATGGCGATCGCAATTCAACAAGCTACTGCTTACCAGCAGCTTAAAACAGCAGAGAATGAATTGCAGCAGCAAAACTTGCGAGCGAAATTGTTAGCCAATGTCACCCTAAAAATTCGTGAATCTTTACAAATTGATGAAATCCTCAAAACCAGCGTTACAGAGGTGCAAAAGCTTCTAAAGGCAGACCGTGTATTAATCTTCCAACTAGAATCAAATTATTCGTTAACTGCGCTGCAAGAGGCAGTGTTTCCCAACTTTCCTAAAGTTCTGGGAGAGAACATTTTCGACCCTTGTTTCACAGAAAATTATATTCAGAAATACCGTGAAGGACGGATACAAGCTTTTACTGATGTCGAAAAAGCGAATATCCAACCTTGCCACATTGAATTACTACAAAGATTTGCTGTTAAGGCTAACGTTGTTGTCCCGATTATCCTCAAACATGAACTTTGGGGATTGCTTATTGCCCATCAATGTAGTCATTCTCGACAATGGATAAGCTGGGAAATTGAACTTTTAGGAGAATTAGCTAACCAAATAGGCATTGCTTTAACTCAAGCCAAGTTACTAGAAGCCGAGACCTTGCAACGACAAGAACTTGAAATTGCTCGTCAACAAGCAGAATTGGCTTCAGAAGCCAAAAGTAGTTTTTTGGCGAACATGAGCCATGAAATTCGTACTCCCATGAACGCTGTTTTGGGAATGACTGGTTTGCTATTAGAAACTTCTTTAACACCAGAACAAAGAGATTTAGCAGAAACAATTAGTGTCAGTGGCGATGCGCTTCTATATCTCATCAATGAGATTTTGGATTTATCCAAACTGGAGGCTGGGGAAATGATGCTTGAAACCCTGGATTTTGATTTATCCACTTGTGTTGAAGAAGTTTTAGAATTGTTGGCTCCTCAAGCCCATCATAAGGGATTAAAAATTGCCGCCTTGATTCATCGCAATGTCCCTACTTATCTCCAAGGAGATGCTAATCGCCTACGGCAAGTTCTGATGAACCTAATCGGTAATGCTATTAAGTTTACCAGTACTGGTGAAGTGGTGGTACGAGCAGAATTGCAATCAGAAAATTACGCTACAGCTACGATCCAATTCTCAGTTACAGATACGGGAATTGGTATGGCATTACAAGACCAAAGTAAACTTTTTCAACCATTTACCCAAGTGGATGCTTCTATTACCCGTAAGTATGGTGGTACAGGTTTGGGATTAGCTATCTGTAAACAGTTAGTAAATTTGATGGGAGGAGAAATTAACGTCGAAAGTCAAATAGATAAAGGATCTAAATTTTGGTTTGAGTTACCTTTCACCAAACAGCATCAACCTGTTTATCAAAATCATGAACGTGAACTTTTAAATCAACGGCGCTTGTTAGTCGTAGATGACAATGCAACTAATCGCAAAATTATCTATCATCAAGCTACACGTTGGGGGATGCACGTAGATGAGGCTAGGTCTGCAACTACGGCTTTACAAGCTTTACAGCAAAGTGTCGAGCAGGGAGTTCCCTATGATATAGCTGTGATTGATATGCAAATGTCCGAAATAGATGGGATGAACTTGGGGATACAAATTAAGGCAAACCCTGTGATTGCTGATATCCCTTTAATCATGTTGACCTATACTAATCAAACAGATGAAGTGCAAAGGGCGCTAAACATAGGATTTACTAGTTATTTGGTAAAGCCAGTGAAGCCATCGCGGTTATTTCAAACGCTCGTGAATATCTTAGGAAGTCAAACAAAACTAGATGACTCCCATGTTTATAGAATTGAGCAACCGTTTGTACCAATCCAGGTAGAACCAATAAATGATTCCACCAAACCCAAGTTAAAATTGTTGCTAGCAGAAGATAATCTTGTTAATCAAAAAGTCATCCTCAAGCAGCTTCAGAATTTAGGCTACAAGGCTGATGTTGTCGCCAATGGTCAAGAAGTTTTGCAAATATTAGATAAAATTCCTTATGACTTGATTTTCATGGATTACCAAATGCCAATTTTGGATGGTTTAGAGACGACAAGAGAAATTCGTCGTCGTTCAGCAAGTTCATTTGCTAGCCATCGGCAACCTGTGGTGGTTGCTCTTACTGCTAACGCTATGGCAGAAGACCAACAAAACTGTAGAGATGCAGGGATGGATGACTATTTAAGTAAACCAGTAAATAAAAAAGATTTAGCAGTAGTGCTAGAGCGTTGGAATGAAAAAATTATTACTTCTGAGGCAGTTATGATTCCAGATCCCACATCTACTAATGAAGATGGTCAAAATAGAAATTTAATCGACCTAATAATTGATTGGGAATACTTACATCAACTTTCAGATAACGATACAGAGGTGGAGTTAGAATTCTTGCAACTTTTCCAAGAAGATAGCCAAAGTCATTTAGAGTTTGCCAAAGCTGCATTCGCTGCTCAAGACTTTCAACAAATTGCATGGGAAGCTCATCATCTCAAGGGTTCTAGTGGGAATATGGGAGTTACAATTATGCAGAAAGCAGCAGAAGAACTAGAACTGCTGAGTCGCAAAAATGAGATTGCTGGTATGGCCAATTTAATTGCAGATTTAGAAGAATTTATCAACCGGATTCAAGATTTTTTAATTAAGACAAATCGTGATAAGTTGACTGATAAATAGACAATAAAAACTTAACAATTAAAAAATAAATTTTAAACTGTATCCCTACTTATTATATGTTTTCCTCTAATTCTATTGACGAGCAGAACTTGGCAATATATCAATGCGCTTAGGTTAAGCAAAGTGCAACCCAACAAAGCCCCAAAAATATTGTAGATCCTCCTAAATCCTCCTTAAAAAGGAGGACTTTGAGAAGTAGAAAGCAGAGATTTTAGAAGTTACATATCTTGCTTGTATATCTCTAATAATTTTGGAATGTAATCATACCCATCTACACCGATAACCGCAATTATTTTAGGGCGATGTTGCTGCAAGAAATTTTGGAAAGCTTCTGCCCCAATTTGACCCTGCAAAATTGTTAGCAAACCTGCTGCTTGCCGCCACTCATTAGAAGCAATTTGCTCCAAAAGATACATTCCCAAACAGCCTGTGTAAACGGTTTTTTCAGAATTTTGGAGATGATAATAAGCTTCTGCCAAATAAGCTAAGTTCCGCCCTTGGAGATACAAATCGCCGGAAACTTGCGCTGTTTTAAAGCCATCCTCCAAATATTTAATTGCAGTTTGGTGTTCTCCAATTACTAGATAAGCGATTCCTAAGCTGCTGACACATAAGGCTTTACTTTGAATATCGCCTAATTTTTCTGATAATTTTAAACCTTGTTCTAAATAGTTAATTGCAGCTTCATAAGTTTCAGGTTCTAGATTCTCTAATTCTTGAGCTTGCATGACTTCGCTGTAACCTAAATTTACCAGCGCGTTGGCTTCTCCGGTACGATCGCCTGCTTGCCGACTCAATATTAATGCTCGTTGGCTGTAGTTAATTGCTTCAGCATAATTTTGCTGTTGCACGTAGGTGCGGCTGAGGTGGTTGAGATTGGCTATTTCACAAGCGCGATCGCCTGCATTTCTGGCTATCTCTAACGCCTGCTGATGAAAATCAATTGAGCGCTGGTATTGCCCCAAAGCACGCTGTGAATAACCTAAAAGCGTCAAAATCCGCGCCTTCTCTTGGGTTCCCTCACCTCGTCGCAATGGTTCATCCAAATAATCTAGGGCATCTCGCAAATAAGTGCCAGTAAAAGAGGCAAAAATCCCGCCATAAAAGGGAAAATACGGGCGCTGGGCAAAGGTTCGCAAAATCTGGAGCATGATTTGAGAACAGGCATCGGCGTATACTGTGCCAATGCTTGCAAAACCACTGGCTAATTGACTCCAAATCACTGCAAAGGTCAAAAAAGTAGAAATGGACAACTTTGGCCCGGCTTTAACATCGTAAGCTTGTTGGTCAAACCAGTTAATTAATCCCCGTTGCAAGAACTGTAAAATCAATGCCATTTCTACCCAATCTCTGAGGGTGATTCCCCGTTGTCGCTGGGCAAACTCAATTGCCGATTCTTCCATCGCTAAGGTGCGAAGCAGTGCTTTGGGTAACTCACTATTGAGTTGTTTAGCCCAACTTGCCCAAGGGCCACGTTCTCCCGGTACGCCGCCAAATCCTAAAGCTTCTTTTTGCTCGTACATCCAACTGAGCAAGTTGTCTTGCAATCGCTGCCAAGAAGCTAATCCACGGGTAATCCCTTCAGAAAATTGTTCTAAATCACTATCTGCCTGGGCAAATTGCTGTAATCCTTTTGATAATTGCTGTAGCTGTGGCAAATTTAGCGGATACTTCTGATTTGGGTCAGTAATCCGTAAAAATGTCGCCAGTCGCTCGTCAGAAGGGGCTGTGGTTATTTCTGTAACTGCTGAAGCGATCGCTTCTGTGGCTTTGTTTTGCTCTTGCCAACGTTGCCATTGACTCTGAATAGTCTTAATGGCTCTCAAACTGCGAGTAGCTTTGGCTTTCTTGAGTTCGTCTTTTTCACCATCTACTTGGCTTTGGAGGGCATTCAGGCGATCGCTCAAAACTAACTCAAATACCTCCCCTGTACCGGAAGTAATTCCTTTAAGCAGTATTTGGTACACCATCTCAACAGAGCTAATTTTGCCCTTAAGGGTGGTTTCAACAATTTCATCGATTAAGGCAAGATAGCGATCGCGCAATGGCAGAGAATCTGACACTTTAGCTACTAAGAAACGTCACGTCAATTCTAATTCTATAGGACTTACGCATTGACAAGAAATACCAAATATGGATTAACGTTAAAAACCATATCTTTCGTAAGGGCACAGCACAATACGGTTCGGTTAAGGCAAGAGACGCGATAAATCGCCGTCTCTACAATAATCAGTCCTTTGTAGAGACGGCGATTTATCGCGTCTTTGCGATTAGTAGCATGTCATCAAAAAACCGTTAACGAGTATTTGAACCGGATAAATCCGCCTTTTATCTCCGTTTACGAGTATTAAAGGCTCATTAATAAGCCTTTAATACTCGTAAACTATTATAAAAATTCATCAAACAAGGTAAAAGTAAAAAGCAAAATAAATATTAAATTCATCTTTAATTTTTACTTTTTAATTTTTAATTTTTAATTCTTCAAGTGCGTCCAGTGAGGTTGGCAACTACAACTGCTAACTCAGAGGGATTTACTGGCTTGGGGACGTGGAGTTGAAAGCCTGCTAACAACGCTTGCGTGCGATCTTCTGCCCTAGCATAAGCTGTGAGCGCTACTGCTGGAATCCGCCCTCCTTGGTTTGTTGGTAGCGCCCTCACTTGACGAATTAGTGCGTAGCCATCTTGTTGTGGCATACCGATATCGCTCACCAGTATATGGGGGTGAAATTGTTGCAAAGCAAGCAGAGCTTCACTTGCAGATGCTGCTGCTATGACTTGCGCTCCATACTGTCCCAGAATGGTGGTGAGTAAATGACGCGCGTCTGGCTCATCATCAACAATTAGCACTCGCAAGTCATCTAATCTCGGCAGGTAATTATCAGCCTCGGCGACATCCACCAGAAATGAAGGCGGCTCTGCTGTATTAGTCTCTACATAAACAGCTTTCATCGGCAGATTGACAATGAATGTCGCTCCCCGTCCAATTCCTAGACTTTCTACAGAGACTGTGCCACCGTGTAATTCTACCAAGTGACGGACGATCGCTAACCCTAATCCTAGTCCGCCATGCGATCGCGTGCTGGAACTGTCAGCTTGACAAAAGCGTTCAAAGACATGAGGGAGGAATTCGGCTGCAATTCCCACTCCCGTATCGCTTACCCGAATTTGCACGGAAGATTCAATCCGCTCTAATTGCACATCAACTCTTCCGCCCTTGGGTGTAAACTTGACGGCGTTGGAGAGCAAATTCCACACAACCTGTTGCAAGCGGTTGGTATCACCCACAATTACCCCAACTTCAGGATCGAATCTACTGTTGATGCTAATCTCTTTAGCCTCAGCTGCTGGGCGCACAGTATCGATTGCCGCCTCTACAAGTGGTACAAGTTTTATTCGATGGATACTGAGATTAAGTGTGCCTCTAATAATCCGTGATACATCTAGGACATCTTCAATCAGTTGTGCTAGGGATCTAGTGTTACGTTCAATTGTTTCTAGCGCCCGCGCCGTAGTAGCCTGATCAAACTTGCGATTTCTCAGTAGCTGCGTCCAACCCAATATGGCGTTTAAGGGTGTGCGGAGTTCGTGGGAGAGGGTGGCGAGAAACTCATCCTTCATCCGATTTGCTGCTTCTGCATCAGCGCGTGCCGCTTTTTCCCGCTCAAGCAGTTGTTCGCGTTCTTGCTCTGCTTGCTTGCGATCGGTAATATCGAGCATAAACCCATGTAGTAGCTGTGGCCCATTCTCATCCCGCACAACATTAACAATGTCATATAGCCAAACAATTTTGCCATCAGCAGCCAACATTCTGTATTCAAATTCGTAATTATTCAGTGACAGCGAAGATTCTTGGCAATATTGAATAGCCCACTTCTGATCTTCTGGATGTATATGTTTTTGCCAAAAATCATCGATGTACCAGTCTGATAATGGATAGCCAAGAATCTCAACGGTTTGCGGCCCTACATAAGTAAAATTTCCGGTAGTGGCATTTACCTCCCAAGGAATTATGCGGACTTTTTCGGTTAGCGTCTTTAACCGTTTCTCGCTCTGTTTTAGAGCGAATTCTGCTAACTTATGAAGTGTAATATCTGTGATTAGAGCAACAAATCCTTCAACTTTTCCTTGCTCACTAAACTGGGGAACGTAACTTACATTTACGTAATGGTGTGTGCCATCTTTATGGAGTAATTGGGTTTCATAGGTGACTTCCTCGCCTGAAAGTACTGCTTCTACATAAGGAAGAATTGACTGATAAACCGACTCTCCAAGTACTTCTCTAATGTGTTTACCATAAATTTCGGAAGCGGGAAGCGCAAACCAGTCTTCATATCCCTTGTTATTAAAGCGATAACGCTGCTGAGAATCAACATAAGAAATCTGGACGGGCACAGCATTTGTAATTAGGCGCAGTTGATCTTCTCGTTGATGTAGTGCTGCTTCTGCTAGTTTGCGTTCTGTGATGTCGCGTTGAGTTCCCCAGGCTCTGACTAAAAGCCCATTTTCGACAATTCCCACCAAATTATTCAAAAAATATTTGGAATTACCTTGCTTATCTATTTCGTGAGACTCTGCATCAATTAGTCGGTAATTAGAACGGATAAAATTACGCAGGTATGCAATATTATGTGGATCGGAGGGAATGAGAAAATCTCCTAGTCTGGCATTGATAATTTCTTCGGCACGAGAACAGCCATACATCTGTGCCATCACATTGTTGCATTCGGCTAAGTAAACATATTGATAAAAATGTTGAATTTGTTCATCTTCTGGACAGTCTGGCGAAATTGGTACTTCTAGTTCAATGCACCAAATACCTTCTGAACTCTGCTCTAAAAAAGCGCGGTAGCGTTCTTCGCTGTGGCTTAGGGCAAGTTCTACCTGTTTGCGATCGCGTAGCGCAGCTTGCTGTTCGCTTAAATCAAGGACAAAAGAGATAATCTCGTTAGAATTATTTTCTAACAACGCAGAACCTAGCAGAATGGGAACACAGTTCTGATCTTTGCGGATATATTCGTTCTCAAAAGGCTGACACACACCTTTGGCTTTGAGTTCTGCGATCGCACTGTTGTTTGCTTCAATATATTTTGGTGAGATCATATCGCGCCATCGAACCCGCCCGGCAAGTAAATCTTCTTGCGAATAACCTACCATTCGTAAAAAAGCATCATTAGCTTCTGCGATCGCTCCATCCATATTGGCTACAATTACCCCAATAATGTTGGACTCTACCAACCTTCTAAACTTTGCCTCACTCACTTTTGACTTCTGTAAACTCATTTGAAAATGTTGTTTGGCAGTGCGTAACTCTGAGTTCAGCAAGCTGATGAATGTTGTCACCAGGACAAATAAGCCTAACCGTCTTATGTTGTCTAGACTTGCAACCAAGAGCGAAAACACTGGCTCTAAGAAAAAATAGCTAACGGCTAAAGTAGACAAAGCAGTAGCCAGCAACCCTGCTTCCATACCACCATACCAAGAACTAACCGCCACGGCAGCAAAAAATAGCAGGAAAATAGTTGGTTTTAGTAGTGGCTGTAGCAATAGTGTTAGTAACAATGCGCTACCAACAGCCAATAGTGCAACAGCATAGGGTGCTAGAAGGGAACGTGTTCCTTTCAATGTGGCTTCTCCTTTTATGCAGCTAGCTAAAGGATTATTCCCAAAATCAGCTAGAGAATGCGACGCGTTAGCGAGTCTACGTTCGCTTCTAGCGTCTCTTAGAGAGCGTCACAGCCCGGCGTAGACATCGCTCAATATTTATTATCATCGGAATAGTACATATCAAAGCAGTTATTTGCTGTGAATCTATCTAAAGGATTAAAGCTGAGTTTTAGCAGAGGTTAAAAAGCTAAAAATTATCGCTCTAATTATATATTTTGTATATGTCCATATCTGTTAAACAGCATATTTACATTAGTTTTTTAAATTAACTTTTTTTAGGATATAAGTCATCATTTCTCCTTTGCCTTTAACTTGAATTAAACCTCGTTTATCGAATAAGTATTTATCTTTTAAAAGCTGATAAGTTGCTTCACAAACCTGGATGCTACCGGCTATTCCATGTGATTCCATTCTACTGGCAGTATTTACTGTATCTCCCCAGAGATCGTAAGCAAACTTTTTCAGACCAATCACTCCTGCTACAACTGGCCCTGTACTAATGCCAATACGGATGCTAAATAATTGATTATTTTCTGCATTAAAGATAGCTATAGCATTTTGCATATCCAACGCCATATTAGCTATTGCTGAAGCATGATCGTTAGACTGATTTGGCAATCCCGCAACAGCCATATATGCGTCGCCAATAGTCTTAATTTTCTCTACTCCATGAAGTTCTGCTAATTGGTCAAACAAACAGAATATTGTATTTAATAACTCGACTAATTCCGTAGGAGATGTACGAGCTGAAAGCTCTGTAAAACCAACAATATCGGCAAATAGTACCGTAACTTCCATAAAACTATCAGCAATAGTTGTAGGCTGTTGTTTTAATTGTTCCGCAATCATCCCTGGCAGAATATTTAGTAGCAGCATTTCTGATTTTTGCTGCGCCAATTCCATTGCTTTACGTGCATAAAATTCTTTTTTTCGCAAGCGTTCATATAAAAATACAGAAAATACACAAATTAGGCAAGTCCAAAAAAAATATAATCCTTGTTCAGCATAAAAAGCTGATGGATTTTTCAATATAGGATTATATAAGAAATATAAGATTAAATAGCAAATTATTGTTCCCAATTGAGTTATTAAATGTATCCACCATTGAACTGGTATAATTGTCGCCTGAGTAAGAAACATCAAAGTCCAAATATTGCTTCTGGGTTCAAGATTATTAAATAATAAAGCTATATCAATTTGGACAACACAAGTTACAACCCAGCATAAACTCAAAAAAATTAAGTCAGGATGGCGACGACCGATAGGAGTTTTACATAAACCCCAACAAATAAGAGTGGATAATTCTACGACAATCCCAATTTTAAAAGCGTATATTTTGGCTTCTAGATATGAATTTTCCCAAAGGAAAAAAGCGATTAAAGTGAAGCCAGCTACCAGCATAATCTGCGCCTGTAATTGCAGCCGTTTCAGTAGAAAGCTCTGTCGCTGTTCTTTGTAGGATTCGGCAAGGTTATTGTTGGTTTGCCGATGCGACATTCCATGACTAATGAGCGCATCTAGTTGAGTTTTGTGTAAGTTATTTGGATAAATCATGCACTTTTTGCGTTATTAGTAATCAAAGGACTAGGTAATAGGGCATGGGGAATAGAAATAATTCCCAATTCCCAATTCCCAATTCCCAATTCCCAATTCCCAATTCCCATAAATGGCTCGTACCCCTACATTAAATTTTGATCGTGGCACATTAATTTTGCATCCACCACCACGTGGCAAAGGTTGGATGGATTATGCGACGTGGGATGATAGAGTTGAAAAATTCCGCATTCCAGCAATTAGATACCGATCGCTAGTAGAAGCACTACAAGCAGAAGATGTTTATTTTATCGATGAGGCCAAGCAATTTTATCCTGTAGATTTGGTTCCTACTCTGGAAATGGAACCCTATCCCCACCAGACTGAGGCGCTAGCGGCTTGGAAACTGGCGGGTAGACAAGGAGTCGTTGTGCTTCCCACGGCGGCGGGAAAGACTTATTTAGCGCAAATGGCGATGCAATCAACGCCGCGCACGACGTTGATTGTAGTGCCAACTTTGGATTTAATGCATCAGTGGTATGCACATTTAGTAGCGGCTTTCCCTGATGCTGAGGTGGGATTGCTGGGGGGTGGTTCGCGCGATAGAACAGCTATCTTAGTTGCAACTTATGATAGTGCAGCAATTCACGCTGAGACGTTGGGAAATCAATATGCGCTGATTGTTTTTGATGAATGTCATCATTTACCGACAGATTTTAATCGGGTTATCGCTGAATATGCGATCGCACCTTATCGCTTAGGACTCTCTGCTACACCAGAACGCACTGATGGTAAACACGCTGATTTAAATATTCTGATTGGTGAAGAAGTATATCGCAAACGCGCCGAAGATTTGGCGGGTAAGGCGTTAGCAGACCATGAAATTGTCCAAATTAAGGTAAAGTTATCGCAACTTGAGAGGGAAAGATACAACCAGTTAATTCAAACTCGCAACGACTTTTTGAAACAATCGAAGATTTCTTTGGGAAGTTTGCAAGGTTGGCAAATGTTCGTCCAAATGAGCGCGCGATCGCAATCTGGACGTAGGGCGATGTTAGCGCACCGGGAAGCGAAAGATATCGCTTTGGGGACTGATGGGAAGTTGCGAATTTTAATTGATTTATTGGCAGAACATTATCCCGCAAGAATTTTGATTTTTACTGCTGATAACGCGACGGTTTATCGCATTTCTCAAGAGTTGCTCATTCCGGCGATTACTCATCAAACTCCTGTGAAGGAACGCCATGAGATATTAACTAAGTTTCGAGAGGGTAAATATAATACTTTGGTTGCTTCTCATGTGTTGAATGAAGGGGTTGATGTGCCGGCGGCTTCGGTGGCGATTATTTTATCGGGGACAGGTTCGGCTAGGGAGTATACTCAGCGATTGGGAAGGATTTTACGGAAGGGAAATATTGAGAATAAGCAGGCGATTTTGTATGAGGTGGTGGCGGAGGATACGAGTGAGGAGGGGACTTCGGCTAGGCGAAGAGGGGAGAGGACAAGGGGACAAGGAGACAAGGAGACAAGGGGACAAGGGGAGAAGGAAGGGAAGTTACAGGTTGTGTATGGGAGTGGGAAGGAAAGGAGTTTGAAGGCTGCGGAACAGTTAGAGATTAATTATTCAGTCCAAAATCCAAAATCTAAAATCCAAAATTCAGATGTTACCGACAGATTTACTGATGCACCGCCAAAACGGGGAGGAGATCATCCCGAAGAGACTGAAGATTGATCAAAAAACCTCGGAGTTGGCGATTGAGTTAATTAATTATTTTCAATCAGCAGTGGGGAAGACTCAGGGTGTGCTTGAGCGACAACTGACTGATTTTGAAGGAGATTCGACAGATTACCGGGTGAAGCGAGGATTAGCTTATATTCTCAAAAGCAGTTTTTGCACTTTTGAGGTGGTTAGTCCTTTGGAACCACAGATGTTAAGAGAACGGGTGTTTTCGTTGGCTGCAAAGTCTGTTTCTAGTCGAGAATCAACCCAAGCTACTCTGAGTAAAATTGCTGATGAGTTAACTCAAGAGCTTGAGCGGGAAGTTTTATTAGAACAGGTTCGGAATGGACTATATGCTGATTTATCTGAAAATAAAATTTTGACAGTTTTTGATGCACCAACAGCGCCAGATTTGTTAAATCGATATAACTTATCTCAGGTGCAGGGTGTATTTTATAAGGCCAGTAAACTGGTGTTAAATGCTCATCGGAATGTTCCGGGTGAATATAAGCTGTTATTTCGCTATCTGAAGTTGTTTCAATTGATGGCTTATATTGAAGGTGATGCTGACCACGGGTTTACCATTACCATTGACGGGCCGACGAGTTTGTTTAATCCTAGTACGCGATATGGGTTAGCGATCGCTAAACTTATTCCGGCTTTACTTCACGTTACTAAATGGAGTCTTTCTTCGATTCTCCAAACCCGTGACGCTTATACAAATACCTGGAAAACTGGACGTTTTACCCTCAATTCTGAATGTGGTTTAGTATCCCACTATCCACCCGGAAAGCCTTACGATAGTATGCTAGAAGCATCCTTTGCTGATAAGTGGGATGCTTTGAAAAGCGGTTGGGCATTAGAGCGAGAAGTTGATTTAATACCGATTCCCGGTAGTGTGATGATTCCCGATTTTCGCTTAGTGCATTCTGATGGACGCACTTTCTTATTAGAAATTGTTGGTTATTGGCGGCCAGAATATTTACAAAAGAAATTTTCTCAGGTGCGGCGGGCTGGACGTGATGATTTAATTTTGGCAATTTCCGAGCGACTTAATTTAGAAAAGGCGGGAGTAAAATTAAATGATGTTCCCGCCAGAATTGTTTGGTTTAAAGATAAGTTATTACCAAAAGCTGTCTTAGCTGTAATGGATTGATTATGGGGGAATGGCACTGAGAAAAGCTGAAACCTACTTGCTGGCAGGGTGTGGGAGGTGTGGGAGGTGTGGGAGGACGGGGAAGAAGTCTTACCCCCCACACTCCCCACACTCCCCACACTCAAAAATCTTGTTATATCAGGGCTTTGCCATTAACTTAGTGCCATTCGATCATTCCCAATCCCCAATCCCCAATCCCTAGTCCCTACTTAGAACGGCGCGATGCGGACGAACGAGCCCCAGGCTTTTCGCCATTAGTTGCGGGTGGCGCTGCTTTACGTTTAGCCGATGTCCGTGGTAAAGGTTTAGGAGTCCGAGGCGATCGCTTTTCACCCCCAGATTTGGGTCTGTGTTGTCGTCCATTGGGGATTGGTTCGGACGTTGTATCGGGGTTAGGGCCAAAGCCAGCCACTACTTCCCTTGGCAAACGCTGCTCAATCAGTTTTTCGATATCTGTCAATAGACTGTATTCATCGACGCACACCAGCGATACAGCTTCACCTGACGCACCAGCACGACCAGTTCGCCCAATGCGATGAACATAATCTTCCGGTACATTAGGGAGATCGAAGTTAACTACATGGGGTAGTTCACTGATGTCAAGACCCCTAGCAGCAATGTCTGTCGCCACCAATACCTGTAAGCTACCATTCTTGAACTTTGCCAGAGCATTGGTACGCACCGGCTGACTCTTATTCCCGTGGATTGCCAATGCTTGAATGCGGTCTTCACCCAACTGCTTAACTAAACGGTCAGCGCCATACTTGGTACGAGTAAACACTAGCACTTGATACCAATTATCTCGCCGAATCAGGTGAGAAAGTAATTGGCGTTTCTTGTCACGGTCTACTTGGTAAATTTTTTGGGCGATTGTCTCGGCGGTGACGTTGCGGCGTGCCACCTCAATCATCTTCGGGTTATTGAGCAGTCCGGCGGCTAGTGCTTTAATTTTATCCGAGAAGGTGGCGAAGAATAGCAAATTTTGTCGCTGTTTGGGCAAAAGTGCAAGGATGCGGCGGATATCATGGATAAAGCCCATGTCCAGCATCCGATCTGCTTCATCTAGTACCAAAACCTCAATATGTGACAGGTTCAGCGTGCCCTGCTGCACATGATCCAGTAGTCGCCCTGGAGTAGCAACCAAGATATCCACTCGGTTCTTCAAACGCTGTTTTTGCAGATTAATACCAACTCCGCCAAACATCACCATCGAGTTTAGCTGCAAGTATTTGCCGTACTCGCGCACGCTTTCTTCAACTTGGGCGGCGAGTTCACGAGTCGGGGTGAGAATCAGCGCCCGGATCGGGCGGTATCCATTAGATGTAACTTTGACGTTCTTCTCGGACGATAACCGATGTAGAAGCGGTAGGGTAAAACTAGCGGTTTTTCCAGTGCCAGTTTGTGCCCCAGCTAGTAAATCGCTACCCGATAAGACGGCAGGAATCGACTGTATCTGAATTGGCGTAGGTTCGGTATACCCTCGCTCTGTAACCGCACGGATAATTTCATTGGACAAGCCGAGAGTAGAAAAATTCATAAAACTCCAAAAGTAACATCGGCCTGTCGCTAATGGCAGCGTCAGTCTTAGGCGGACGGATAAAAAAGTCTTGAAAAGCTGGATGGGCAGTAACGCAAAGACTGAAGAGCGAGTGCCGCAGTCCCACATTCTAACAGATTGTAGTCCATTGTGTGGTTAAAGTTGCTCTGATTCAGTGTTGTGTTAAATTAGCATTACTTGGAATATAAAATGTTGAACAATTAGGAGAAATTCGTTATCGCAATCCAAAAGCAACTGATTAATTCACAAATCAAGTCACCTCATGTCTTCTTGATTGACCATGAGAATAACAATCGTGGTCTAATCGACACTAATGAGGCGCTACAGTTAGCCGAGAGCCTAGAGCTTGACTTGGTTGTAGTCTCTCAAGGCAAAGAGGCCCCAATCGCCAAAATCCTGAATTATGGCAAGCTTCAGTATCAAAAGAAAAAACGTCAGAGCCAGAGTGCTAGACCTACGGTAAAAGAAGTTCGTTTCGGTTTAAACGTGGGTATTGCTGATTACAATTTACGTATTGAAAAAGCAGTTGGTTGGTTGAGTAAAGGCGATTCGGTGAAGTTTGCCATTCGTTTACGAGGCCGGGAACATCAATATCGTGACCAAGCAGGAGAACTGCTAGACAGAATTGCAAAAGACCTCAGTCAAGTAGGTAAAATCCAGTCACTGGATAAACGCTCACTAATTGTTCAAGTCATTCCTGCCTAGTTAATCTTGCGATCGCTGGAGGATGTATTTGTGCCAGCTTTTAAAACTCCCACGGCTATGAAAACATTGCTATTGCTCGTTTTCAGATCAAGCCGTGGGATTTTAACTCAAAGCTAAGAAACCAAAAAAGTCAGATGATAGGCAACAGCACTCCATCAGCTAAAAATGGGACATAGCCAATCAATCGGCGCATTTAGTGATTAGATGTGTCAACGCATCAATCAGGCGATCGCTTTCCATTGGTATAATGTCCCTCCCATGCATCACATCTTGAGTAATATGAAAATGCACCAATGCCCCTAAGAGAATTCTTGCTGTTGCCTCTGGGTCAGGTATTTTTAGCTCAGGAGCAGCCAAGTATTGAGTGAGAGTCTCCGTTACTGGCTTAATCATGGCATGAACACAAATTTGAGCTAACTCAGGAAAACGACCAGATTCTCCTATTAATACTCGCATAAATGCACTATGCTCTTGGTCGCTATTCATCAGTTCTAATGCTTTGGTTCCTATACCACGCAGTACGGCTCTTGGTTCTCCCTCAATGGGTACTGTGCCAAAAATAGAGTTGTTCTTTTTGCTTGCTAGCTGCTCTATCAGAACTTTAAAAAGTCCTTCTTTATCTTGAAAGTGGCTGTAGACTGTCGCTTTAGAAACACCAGCCGCTACTGCTACCCGATCCATACTTGTACCCGCATAGCCATTTTGGAGGAACTCCTGCATTGCCCCTTGCAGAATTTGCTCTACTTTATCAACCGAATTATCTCGATCAACTTCGTCAGTTTTAATGCGTACCATTTATTAATCATCCTCTCTTATAAAGAATTTTAATGAGTTAATCGGCATTTAATGCAGGAGACAGGAGTTATTTTTTCTCCCAATCCCCCACTTTACTTGATCCCTGTGTTCTTGTTTTCAGTTTTCATTTTGGTGGGGAAGGCAGGGAAAACTGTTTAATTGCCAAGTTGGACTTTTGACTATTGACTAAACTACTCCGTTTAGTTTAGCATTAATTGAACTGAACAGTTTAGTTCAATTAATGCTAATGGTAAAAGGTGAACAGTATGGTACAGAACTGGAAACTAGAGGATTTGAAGTCTTCCCAAAATCTTTTGCGATCGCCTCTTACACTAGCAGTAATTACATCTTTGCTAATCGGTGGAGCTAGTGTTTATACGGTTCTAAAGTTTCAGGCTACGGCTAATGAGAAGCCAGCTACGCCAGTAGCTGTTCAACCAGTGGTAAAAACAGTTACAGCATTAGGACGCTTAGAACCGAATGGAGAAGTAATGAAATTATCTGCAACTTCTTCGACTGAGGGAAGTCTGCTTCAGAAACTCTTAGTGAAAGAAGGCGATCGCGTCAAGGCTGGACAGGTAATTGCCATTATGGATAGCCGCGATCGCTTGCAAGCTAGTTTAGTGGAAGCCCAAAAACAAGTTCAAGTTGCCAAATCCAACCTTGACAAGGTAAAAGCGGGAGCAAAACAGGGAGAAATTGGAGCAAAGCAAGCTGCTGTCAGCCGTCTGCAAGCCGAACTAGAGGGAAACATCAAAACTCAGCAAGCCACAATCGATCGCCTAGAAGCCGACTTACAAGGACAAAGAGAGAGCTTACAAGCAACGGTGGATCGCGTTGCAGCCGAAAAGCGGAACGCTCAAGTAGAAGTGCAACGCTACGAAGCTTTATACAAAGCAGGGGCAATTTCCAGTCAGCAAGCCGATCAAAAACGCTTGAGTGCAGAAACTTCTACTCAGCAGGTAATTGAAAACCAAGCCAACAAAACAAGAACTGTCGCTACTTTAAAACAGCAGATTAAAGAAGCCAAAGCGAACCGCAACCAAACCCTCGCTAGCTTGCAACAACAAATTAACGAAGCCAAAGCCACTCTTAACCAAACAGCTGAAGTCCGTCCTACAGATATTGCCAACGCCCAAGCAGAGGTAGACAGCGCTCAAGCGACTGTGGCAAAATTTAGAGCGCAACTCGATCAAGCTTATGTCCGCGCCCCCGAAGCAGGACAAATTTTGAAGATTCATACACGAGCCGGAGAAACCGTTTCTAATGACGGGATTGTAGAATTAGGTCGAACCGACCAGATGTATGCAGTTGCAGAAGTTTACCAAAGTGATATTAACAAAGTGCGATCGGGGCAACAGGTAAAGGTAATCAGCGATTCCATTCCTGGAGAATTACAGGGAACTGTTGATTGGATTGGGATGCAGATACAGCGACAAAATCTTGTCAACAGCGATCCTTCTAGCAATATTGACGGCAGAGTGGTAGAAGTTCATGTGCGACTAGATGAAGCATCTACCATCAAAGCTGCCAAGTTTACCAATCTGCAAGTAAAGGCAGTGATAGAACTATGATTGGATTTATTCAACAACTGCGGCAGCGAACCCCTTTAGGATGGCTACAACTGAGTCACGAAAAAAGCCGTCTGTTGGTGGCATTGGGAGGTATTGCTTTCGCTGATATTTTGATGTTCATGCAGCTAGGGTTTCAGACCGCCTTGTTTGACAGTAATACTAAGCTGCACAACAGTATCCAGGCTGACATTTTGCTAGTTAGTCCTCAAGCCCGTAACTTGTTAAATGCGTCCACCTTTACGCGGCGGCGGCTGTATCAGGCAATGGATGTACAGGGGGTGAAGTCAGCAGAACCAATGTATGTCAACATTGTCGATTGGAAGAATCCTAAAACCCGCCAGAAGACATCTGTTTTAGTTATCGGGATTAATCCTGAAAAGCAAGCTTTTAACTTACCAGATGTGAATGGTCAGATAGATCGGGTGAAGCTACCAGATACCCTACTATTCGATCGCGCCTCTAGAGGAGATTATCAAGAAGCGATCGCTCAAGTTGCACAAGGGAAACCTGTAACGACTGAAATTGACCGCCGGACGATTACCATTAGCGGCTTATTTTCAATCGGCGCTTCCTTTGCAGCTGATGGCAACCTGATTACCAGCGACCAGAATTTCTTGCGGCTATTTCCGAAGCGAGAAGCAAGTAGTGTCAGTTTAGGTTTGATTCAACTAGAATCAGGCTATGATGCAAAACAGGTGAAAGCAGCTTTAGCATCTCATTTAGATAATGATGTTAAAGTTTTCACCAAAGCAGAATTTATCGAATTTGAAACAGATTATTGGAAAAAAAATACAGCCATCGGGTTTATCTTCAGCCTGGGTGTAGCAATGGGCTTTATGGTGGGCGTGATCATCGTCTATCAAGTACTTTCTACAGATGTAAATTCCCATATCAAAGAATACGCCACTTTCAAGGCAATGGGATATAACAATCTTTACTTATTAGGTGTGGTATTTGAAGAGGCGATCATTTTGGCAGTATTGGGCTTTATCCCAGGAGCAATCGCACCTTTAGGACTTTATGCTTTAACTCGCAACGCCACCAATTTACCACTTTACATGACCGTAGCACGCGCCTCCACAGTGCTAATCCTAACAATGGTAATGTGTATAATTTCTGGTGCGATCGCCACCCGTAAATTACAGTCAGCTGACCCCGCAGATATGTTTTAAATTTGTCATTTGTCATTGGTCATTGGTCATTTGTAAAGGACAAATGATAAATGACGAGCATCACGAGTAATCAAGATATTTATGAGTAGTCAACCTGTAATCTCTGTTAAAAATCTCGACCACTATTTTGGTAATGGCCAACTCCGCAAGCAGGTTCTCTTTGATATCAACCTGGATATTAACGCAGGTGAAATTATTATTATGACTGGCCCTTCTGGTTCTGGGAAAACGACACTTCTGACCTTATCAGGCGGCTTGCGTTCTGCCCAATCCGGTAGTTTGCAGATATTGGGACAAGAACTTTGTGGTGCTAGTACAGCACAACTTACCCAGGTGCGACGCAATAACGGCTACATTTTCCAAGCGCATAACTTGCACGGTAGCTTAACAGTACTCCAGAACGTCAGAATGGGCTTGGAAGTGCATAATAATATTTCGCCAGCAGAGATGAAAACTCGTTCAGCCCAAATGTTAGAAGAGGTAGGATTAGGGCATCGCCTGAATTATTATCCTGATGATTTATCTGGGGGACAAAAACAAAGAGTTGCGATCGCTCGTGCGTTGGTAGGTCGTCCTAAAATTGTCTTAGCAGATGAACCCACCGCCGCCCTTGACAGTAAATCGGGACGAGATGTGGTCAACCTGATGCAAACCCTAGCTAAAGAACAGCATTGTACCATTCTCTTGGTTACTCATGACAATCGCATTTTAGATATTGCCGATCGCATTGTCTACATGGAAGATGGCAAATTAGTAAATGACGGTGCTGTTGTTGCAGCCAGTTAGTTAGGTTGGTTGTTTTTTATTAAACTGATTCTATTCCTGAGAGGATTGCAACATTACTCTTGATGTAACCCATTGCTAAAGGAGATTGACCATTTAACAACAACAGAATCTGATTAAATATTTGTGGAAGAGTTGTACCATACAAATGCCAAAGCTTTTTCCAAAGTTGAGTTAATATGCGATCGCCTGCAATATCGTCAGTACCCGGTCGTAGCAACCAATGGGTTCGCAATATCTGAAAATGACGAATATCATGACTCTGCATAACCTTATAAATCTCTTGAGCAGCATATTCCACCAATTCATCTGTCACCACTTTCATTACTAGGGGTTGCAATGTAAATGAGGGTTCATAATCGCTGATCCATTTTTCTAAAAGCGATCGCCTTTCTAAGGCTACAATGCCCTCTAAAACCATACCTGGGTCAACGGATATTAGCAAATGGGTTTGCAATCGAGAGAATGAGACAGGTTCTTGCCAAATTGCCAACCAGTAGAGAATGTCTTGCTCTAAGCCGGAAAGTTGCTCAAATTGCTGTTTGAGAATTACACGCAAGCGATCGCCCACAATTAAAGTATTCTGACTCAAAAAAGCAGCAATATTCCCGCCAAATACAGACTGAATCAAGGGTGTTACCAGTTTCAGCGCCAATGGATTACCGCGATAAAGTTGAATTAATGCCGATAACCCTAGTTCTTTGCCTGTAAATCCCCTTGATTGTAATAATTCTATAGCTTCTGCTTTTGGCAGCCCTTTGAGATTTAAACAGCGAGATGTTTTTGTATTAATTTCGATATTCTTTAGTTGTTCACGGCTGCTAATCAGAATACAGCTTTGATGCCGTTCTCGACTTAGTTGTTGGATAAATTGACCATAGCTGAGGTTTTCTGGCTGGGATAAAATAGCCTCTAATCCATCCAATACCAATAGACAGTGACGTTTTTGTAACTGCTCTATGAGTTGTGTCGTACCTTGTTGAATATTCTGCACAACGCCTTGCTCAAAGGAGTTTAGCAGGCTATTCAGCAGAGAAATCAGAGATGGGGAAGTTTGCAGAGACTTCCAAATTAAACAATCAAATTTTAACTGAATCCGGTCTACTAAAGCCAGTGATAGGGCGGTTTTGCCAATACCAGCGATACCGTTAATAGTGACTAATTTACATTTTTGGCTAGCGATCCATTCTTCTAATTGTGCCAATTCCTGATTTCGTCCATAGAAGCTTTCGACATCAGGCGCTTCATTGCAATCTAAGTAAGGTGTGGGGATAACTACAGTAGATTCTAAGTCTGCATTGGATAATTCTGCGATCGCTTCCCAGTTTCCAATACCAACAGCTTGACAGATAGCGATGAAGATTTCTCGCTGAATGCGATCGCCTTGCCAAAATCGACGTAAAGTAGCTCTAGATGTATGGGCATCTTGCCACCAGCGTGCGGTGCTAGTTTTTGTCCAACCTAGACGTTGACGGGATTTTTCTATAATTGCGAGTCCTGCTGTTGATGCTTTCAGCGAGTTTGACATACATCAACTTTATAATTCACTATTTGAGCGTTTGCACATCAGGATAATTAAGAATTTTAGCATCAGCAGTTAATAAAAGACAATTATAAAATCTTGCTGTAGCCACAATCATTTGATCAAACGGGTCGCTATGGAATCCATTTAATTGAGTTGAATCAACTATTATTGGCAAAGACAAATTTAATAGTTGTACTCCCGGATAAGCTAAAGCAGCTTCTAGCCATTTATCAATATCTACAGGCAAAATTAGTCGCTTTTTTTCTACTAATTTCGCCACTTCCCAGCAAGAAAGAATGCTGATTCCTAAACCGTCAGATTCGTAATCTTGTAACCATTGTTGCTGTTTTTGAGTCAGTCGTGAATCGTTCTGTACCCACCAAACCCAGATATGAGTATCAAGTACAATCATTGTAAAACTTCCCAATCTTCCACAGCTACAGGTTCAGTTGGATCTTCATAACGGTAAGGCTGTGTATTGTGCAAAGGATAAAGATTTGTATCTGATTGAGATTTTAGTGCTACTTGCTTATCTGGAGTTTTCGCTTCCAGAATAATCACTTCCACAGCATCGCCTGCATGAAAAGGTAAACCCTGTAGCGTCAGAGTTCCATCTTCAGTTAACACGATTTTTATCTTGTGAGCATTCATATTTCAACTCCTAAATTATTGCCAAACAATTCTAATAACCCAATTTTAGCTACAAAAAACTATAAATTCGATATTGGATCGGTTAATAATTTTTCGTAGGTGCATAAAAAGCGGCAATTATTCCTTCAACGAAAGGAGCCGAGATTTTTTATTCTTTGAGAGACTGAAGCAACTGACTAGGACGTGCAACTTTTACACCAAGATAAAAATCAGGATAGCGAACAAATATATAATGCTCATACTCATACCAGTGCATCTCACCCTTTTCTTGGTTACACGTCTGACAAATTACCCAGAAATTCTTTAATTCCATTGATAACCAAGGATACTGCGATCTAGGAAGCTTATGATCTATTGTTTTACCACCCTTTTCAGCATACTTGTCTCCACAAATTGGACAGTACCAGTCTGAATTATCTCTCACCCAATTTTTACTTTCTTGGGTTGTACCACACTCATAATCACCATTAACATATCGCCAGTAATCGAATTTTCTATAATTTTCAAAATCTTGATGAGTTAGTTTATGATACCGCTTGCTACCAATTTCATCTGCAATATTAAATAATTCATTCAGTTCTTTTCCTTGAATGTTCACAGGATCTTCCTCTAATATTTGATAGTTCTATATGACTTCTGATTAGATTGCCTTTTATATGTTTTTTTTGTTTTATTACTAAAATCAATAATTTCTATTTCTGTATCAGGATACTGCCTATCTATCTCTTCTGCGATTTCATTTACTTCTTTAGCTAACTTGTAATTAGTCTCTTGTATTTCTTGAGAAGTGAGATATTTATTTCCAATTCGGTCTGCTTCTAAAAATAATTCTTCAAGGGTCAAGTCATCGAATTGATATTTATCTAAAAAATCCTTTATTTTATGATAGAGACTGATGAGGTTATTCCATCCAACATTCTTGTAACCTTCTGTTTTTAGCCAGTGTATATCTTCTTGCTTCAGCTTGTTTCTATTTTTTGAGTTAACACGTTGTGTATCGCGGTAACTCATCCCATTGAAAATTGTTTTTTTAGTTTTAAGCTCAGTCATAGAGTTACTTTTTACCCCAGGGTAGATTTGAATAAATGAATTACCGCTCTCCGAATTTCACTATCTTCATACTGAAGAATTTTCTTGGTGTTTATAGCTAGTTTTAGTCTGATTTCATCAACTAAATTTTTTAAGTCTTTATTGTCTTTCATGAGTCGCTCATTTACAACAATCAAATCCTTATTTTGAGAAGTTATAGCTTTGAGCCTATCTTCTACAAGATTATTTTTGTCGTATGAGCTTTGAATTTCATTTTCGCGTTTCTCCCTTTCCTGTCTTTGATAATTTATAAGCTGATCGATTTTTGCCGCATATTCCTTTTCTTTCCGCTCAAGCTCATTTGTTTTCTTCGTTACCAAACCTTTCTGAGCAGCTTGAAGACGCTGACGATTGATTAATTCAGAACCAGCAAAATGTGAAATAGCTCTACGAATAGTGATTTCATCAGGATTAGTCTTAAAGTCAATTTTCTCTAATGCACGTTTAGCATCTGCTGTTGTCCATCCTTCATCTTCAAGTAGCTTAATAGCCTGTGACTTATTCACTGTTCTAAGTTTATAGGGTATATTAATGTAATTTAGATTACGTGTTTTTAGTATAAAACACGTATACAGTAACTAGACTGGCAATTTTACTGAAAATCATTATTTACAAGTGAACCTACTACTGAGCATTAACTGAACACAAAACTGAGCATATTTCCCAGAAAAACACATTTACGCTAGAGACAGCAAACAAAAGCGTCAGGTAAATATTATGACTCAAACCCTAGAACAACAACCCAGTGGTTTATATCTGCAAAACTCCAGCCAACAGATTGCCTTTCCCCTCAAACACACCGAAGTAAAAGCCAAAATCACTGGTAGCATCTCACGGGTGGAAGTTACCCAAAGCTTTGAAAATCCCTTTACCACAACCCTAGAAGCCGTTTATATCTTCCCCTTGCCCGATGAAGCCGCCGTTGATGATATGCTGATTCGCATAGGCGATCGCACAATTCAAGGGAGCATCAAAAAACGCCAAGAAGCTGTAGCTATCTACGAACAAGCCAGAAAACAAGGACAGACAGCCGGACTCCTCGAACAAGAACGAGACAATATCTTCACCCAATCTCTGGCAAACATCAAGCCAGGGGAACAAATCGATGTGATTATTCGCTACAGCGACAGCCTAAAATTTGAGGGTGGAAATTACGAATTTGTTTTCCCAATGGTTGTTGGCCCCCGTTACATTCCCGGAATCACCATCGCAGAAGATGCAGTTGGGGGTGGTTCAGCCATTGCACCCATGACTTTAAATCAAGATACCGATTTAGTTCCAGATGCTTCTCGCTTAAACGCTCCCATTCTACCGTCAGGAATGCGATCGCGTTATGATATTAATGTCACCATAGAAATTAATGCTGGCGTTGAGATTCAACATATTAACTCACCCTCTCACCAAATCCAAATCATCCGTGAAGGACAGTTGGTAAATATCAAATTAGGAGGTGGAGATACCATACCCAACAAAGACCTAATTTTACGTTACCAAGTTGCCAGTAATAACATCCAAACAACCACGCTGACTCAAGCTGATGAACGGGGTGGACACTTTGCACTATACCTGATTCCCGCCTGTGAGTACCATGCTGATGAGATTGTCGCCAAAGATATGGTGTTTCTCATCGACTCCTCCGGTTCTCAAAGTGGCGAACCACTGATGCAATGTCAGGAATTGATGCGTCGTTTTATCAATGGACTCAACCCTGACGACACCTTCAACATTATTGATTTTTCCGATACCACACAGCAACTCTCACCCGTTCCCCTTCCCAATACTTCTGCAAATCGTTTATTAGCAATCAACTATATTAATCGCTTAAACGCTGGCGGTGGAACGGAGATGTTAGGCGGTATTCGCACCGTCTTAAATTTAAAAGCCACAAATCCAGGACGCTTGCGAAATATTGTTTTACTAACTGATGGCTATATCGGCAACGAAAACCAAATTTTAGCAGAAGTTAAACAGCGTCTCCAGCCAGGAACCCGCCTTCATAGCTTTGGTGCAGGTAGTTCGGTAAATCGTTTCTTACTCAATCGGATTGCAGAATTAGGACGGGGTATTGCTCGGATTATTCGTCACGATGAACCTGTAGATGAGGTGGTAGAAAAATTCTTCCGCCAAATAAATAATCCAGTTCTCGCAAATATCCAATTGCAATGGGAGGGTGATGGTGAATCCCCAATTATGTATCCTTCTACACTACCAGATTTATTTGCAGAGCAACCATTAGTGCTATTTGGACGCAAACCAGACGCGCATTCTGGAAAGTTGCACATCACTGGCATTGCTGCGGGTGGTAGGCGTTATCAGCACAGTTTTTACCTAAATTTTCCCCAAACAGGTAATCCCGCTATTGCTCAACTTTGGGGACGTTCCCGCATCAAGGATTTAATGAATCAAATGGTGAGTGGAGACACAAAGGGACGTGTGGAAGTATTGACAGATACGGCTCTGACTTATCAACTGTTATCGCAATATACCGCTTTTGTTGCTGTCAGCGATGATATCAGAGTCAATCCCAACCAAGATTTTATATCTGTGCAAGTACCTGTAGAAATCCCTGAAGCAATCAGTCATGAAGGTATTTTTAGTAACGTACCTTTTGCTGCTGCTCCTGGCGATGGAATGGCAAGGAGTCGCAGGGAAGCAAAGAAACAAACTGCACCACCCGTATCATCTCCAATGTCTGTATTACCACCACCATCCCCAATGTCTGCACCCGCAAAACCGATGCAACGGTTTGAAGAAATGGAGTCATTGGCGATGGAACGCGATATTCCAGCATCAGAGCTAGAAATCGGATTTGCAGATGATGATGATTTTAGTAATCTTGATAGCCTATTATCAGTTCCCGAAAGATCGATGCCACAATTGGAAGATTCAAAAGCCTTACACAAAGAAGAATCTTCTGTTCCTCGTTTAGAGGTTGTGAACGTGACAGGATTGAATCAGCAGATGATTTTTCTGTTGACTCAATACTTGCAATCAATTCAACTCCCTAGAGGTTTTGGTGGTGATTTGGTGTTTGAATTCCAACTTAGCCGGGGACGGGTGAGACAGTTAGTACTGGATGAGCAGGCTTCATCTCTGAAGGAACAGACAGTGATTGAATTAATTAAGCGATCGCTTTTAGCTTGGCTACCCTCCCAGACTCTCACCAGTACTGTGCTGTTAACACTTCGGATTCAACCGTAATTGCTCCTTTATTAATATAGTGGAGAGCGATCGCTAAAAGGGTTGGCGTAGGCATCGCTACCCCCTCACAGGTATAGGTATTTAACAAATGTGGCTGAAATGGGGTTTTTCTGTTGGTTGAGACTCAAATTTTAATTTCTGATTTCCCACCCAAGAATGAAATTTCGTTATTTGAACCAGATTTAGAACTCTGTTTGAGAGTGCCCACTCATGCCAAAATAAAAAAACCTATATCTGTGAGGTAGGGTGCAATACTTTTCGAATCAACCCCTTTTCAAAAAAACTCTAAGTGGTAATACAAGATAAGTCAATTTTGCTACCGTTAGGTTGGTGACATATCTAGATTCAAAGAAGTAAGAAAAGTGAAAAATACATCAACAAAATTGGCTCAGATTTGTAAACCAGTTTTTTTAGCAAAAGTACTTGATACAAGTACTTTTGTCTAGATTAGTTACTACCACAAAAAAAACTGTCATAATTACAATCAGGTAAACACTCACTTCAGAAATATATTAAAAATAGAGATTCAATAATTTCTCCATACTGAAGTCTTAAATGCTATTCAAAATTAGAATATTTTTCTGCAAGCAACAATTTCACAAAACGTAAGACATACTTCTGATGTATTTTCTTCGTAGTTATGGCTGAAATTGTTAAGTTTTATGTTGAAATTAACGGTACTTGTTTTTGTAGTGTTGTCTATGTTTTATATTCTAGTTTTAAAAGATGCTGACACGTCTATGGTTTATATGCTTGGTGCAATAGTTTGTACACTTTTATCAATAAACAATAAACTCTAATCTAGAAATTAATGGCTCTTTAGGGACTTCCAAATAAAACAATATTCCAAAACTAACGCAAATAATTCTCTCTATCTCTTATCCCTCTGTGTTCTCTGTGTCTCTGCGGTTCGTTTATTTGGATAATTTATTTCTTGGAAGTCCCTTAGTACGTATAACGTACAACACTTATTCATTGCATGAATACGAAAATGCAGAGGTGTAATACCAATTTAATGTGAAGTTGCACATATCTTGATCCCTCTAAATCCCCCGATAAATTGGGGGACTTTGATTGATGTTTTTCTGGTTCCCTCCTTATTAAGGCTACGGTGTACACACAAGTCTGATAATCTAGCCTCACAACGTTTTGATCCCCCCTAACCCCCCTTAAAAAAGGGGGGAAAACTTCTTAAAGTCCCCCTTTTTAAGGGGGATTTAGGGGGATCAAACCACATTTTGCACCTGGCACAGAGATGTGTGTACACCGTAGCTTATTAAGGGGAGCCAGCGCGGTCTTCTCTGCAAAACGCTACGCGTTAGCGAATCTGCGAGCGTCTGGGGTCTCCCCCGCCGCAGGATGCGCGAAGCGCTGTAGTGGAGCGACTGGCGTGGGCTAGCTAGGGGGGATCGAATTCTATGCAGCTTCATAAAAAATTGGTATAACCAAAAAATCATAGAAAGCAAAGATATTTGATGTCTACAACCCTTACAGCAGTTTTCATGTATTTGAACCACATCCGTGGTAGGGCACAAGCCCTTGCGCCCCTACCTATGGTCTATTTACCTGAAAATCGCTGTAATTAGCCTTTGGTGTTTTCGAAGCATTCTGTTACGCAGATCAAGGGCTAATGTTATAGTAGTATAGGAAATGAGTTAACATTTCCCTCAATTCACGGCATTTGCATATAAAATAGATACTCGAATGCGTGAATAAATATCTGGAGAGGTGTCCGAGTGGTTCATGGTGACGCACTCGAAATGCGTTTTGGGGAAACCCAACGGGGGTTCGAATCCCCCCCTCTCCGTTTAAAAATATTTCTCAAGAACTGGACAAACAAATTGTGTTTGGCTTGAAAACTGGCAAGTATAATTATTTGCAAGTGGAACGTTCTTATATTTACGTGTCTACTGAGTCAAATATTGCCCAAAAACACTAAAATATACAGCGCCAACCCAAATTTTTGGGATAAACTAATGCCATCGTGTGAGGAGTGAACGATGGCAAATATCAGCTTGGAGAAAGGGTTTTCATTTAGTTTTATCAGTATCTGTTTATATCTGGGTATTAGTATAGGAGTCGTTATTCGGCTTGGGCAATCACAGCAATTAAACGCTGCGACTACACCCACTGAACCTGTATCATTACCCTTTGCTATTCCTGAACCTAGATCATTAACACCAAAAAAGCAAATTTCTTCAGGTATTATTACTATCAAAGCTGTTGGAGATATTATTCCCGGCACTAATTTTCCTAACTATAGATTACCCCAATTTCGAGAGCAATTATTACCAAAGTCAGTGAGATTCCACTTGCAAGGATCAGATATTTTATTTGGTAACTTTGAAAGTAGCTTAACTAATTATCCTTACACTACTAAAGATACTAGTAGAGGACAAGTGTTTGCTTTTCGATCTCCACCTGGATATGCTCGGCTATTTGCTGAAGCTGGTTTTAATGTGTTTAATATGGCAAATAACCATGCAATGGATTTTGGCCCGGTAGGGTTCAAAGATACAAAGAAAAATCTTGAGGCTGTGGGCATTGCAACATTAGGTCATAAAAATCAAATTCTTTATTTGAAAGCTAACAATATCCGTGTGGCAATGGTCGGGTTTTCTCCCTATGAAATGTATAATTCCATCCATAATTTAGGAGCAGCCCAAGCACTTATAGCAGAAGCAAAAAATAAAGCAAAGATTGTAGTAGTATCGATGCACGCTGGAGCCGAAGGGACTGGGGCACTACATATTAAGAATCAGACAGAGTTTTTTTATGGAGAAAACCGAGGTAATTCAATCCAGTTTGCTCGAAATATGATTGATGCGGGAGCAGATTTAGTACTAGGACATGGGCCTCATGTTCCGAGAGCGATGGAAATTTATAATGGAAAAATCATTGCCTATTCTTTAGGAAATTTTTTAGGATATCGAACTTTGTCTACAAATGCCCAGACGGGTGACTCGATGATTTTAGAAGTTAAACTCAACTCTATGGGAAATCTGGTATCAAGTAAAATTATCCCTGTGCGGATGAATCGCCAAGGAATCCCTCAAATCGATCAACATTTTCGGACTGTGAAACTTATACGTGATTTGAATAATCAAGCTTTTCCCAAAAATCCGGTAAAGATTAATAAGAATGGCGAAGTTGTTGTACAGAAAAGGAGATCAGGAATTTAGCTGACAATAAAACAAAATCTACTTGTGATTTTTATAATAAAAGTTACACAATAAATATTAATTTGACAAGTTTTTATAAGATGAATCTAGAATGCCGAAAAGCCCCATCAGGAAAATCCTTAAACGTTTAAGGATTTTCCTGATTAACTGATATACTTGAGTTTGGACTAATTTGCATTTAGCAGCAATGAATAGAAGACAAGAGAAAGTTACCCAACTTCTTTTAGGGGCTGAGTTAAGTGGAATCG
>NZ_JBALEQ010000104.1:0-1510 GCF_036917775.1 Nostoc sp. | reverse complement strand
CAAAACGGAGAGTTTGATCCTGGCTCAGGATGAACGCTGGCGGTATGCTTAACACATGCAAGTCGAACGGTGTCTTCGGACACAGTGGCGGACGGGTGAGTAACGCGTGAGAATCTGGCTCTAGG
The DNA here is from genome assembly GCF_036917775.1 of Nostoc sp. GTDB lineage: Bacteria > Cyanobacteriota > Cyanobacteriia > Cyanobacteriales > Nostocaceae > Nostoc. The sequence goes on along the minus strand of NZ_JBALEQ010000104.1, from coordinate 1,385 downwards.
TCTGGGACAACCACTGGAAACGGTGGCTAATACCGGATGTGCCGAGAGGTGAAAGGTTAACTGCCTAGAGATGAGCTCGCGTCTGATTAGCTAGTTGGAAGTGTAATGGACTCCCAAGGCGACGATCAGTAGCTGGTCTGAGAGGACGATCAGCCACACTGGGACTGAGACACGGCCCAGACTCCTACGGGAGGCAGCAGTGGGGAATTTTCCGCAATGGGCGAAAGCCTGACGGAGCAATACCGCGTGAGGGAGGAAGGCTCTTGGGTCGTAAACCTCTTTTCTCAGGGAAGAACACAATGACGGTACCTGAGGAATAAGCATCGGCTAACTCCGTGCCAGCAGCCGCGGTAATACGGAGGATGCAAGCGTTATCCGGAATGATTGGGCGTAAAGCGTCCGCAGGTGGCAATGTAAGTCTGCTGTTAAAGAGTCTAGCTCAACTAGATAAGAGCAGTGGAAACTACATAGCTAGAGTACGTTCGGGGCAGAGGGAATTCCTGGTGTAGCGGTGAAATGCGTAGAGATCAGGAAGAACACCGGTGGCGAAGGCGCTCTGCTAGGCCGTAACTGACACTGAGGGACGAAAGCTAGGGGAGCGAATGGGATTAGATACCCCAGTAGTCCTAGCCGTAAACGATGGATACTAGGCGTGGCTTGTATCGACCCGAGCCGTGCCGTAGCTAACGCGTTAAGTATCCCGCCTGGGGAGTACGCCGGCAACGGTGAAACTCAAAGGAATTGACGGGGGCCCGCACAAGCGGTGGAGTATGTGGTTTAATTCGATGCAACGCGAAGAACCTTACCAAGGCTTGACATGTCGCGAATCTCGGTGAAAGCTGAGAGTGCCTTCGGGAGCGCGAACACAGGTGGTGCATGGCTGTCGTCAGCTCGTGTCGTGAGATGTTGGGTTAAGTCCCGCAACGAGCGCAACCCTCGTTTTTAGTTGCCAGCATTAAGTTGGGCACTCTAGAGAGACTGCCGGTGACAAACCGGAGGAAGGTGGGGATGACGTCAAGTCAGCATGCCCCTTACGCCTTGGGCTACACACGTACTACAATGCTCCGGACAGAGGGCAGCAAGCATGCGAATGCAAGCAAATCCCGTAAACCGGAGCTCAGTTCAGATCGCAGGCTGCAACTCGCCTGCGTGAAGGAGGAATCGCTAGTAATTGCAGGTCAGCATACTGCAGTGAATTCGTTCCCGGGCCTTGTACACACCGCCCGTCACACCATGGAAGCTGGTAGTGCCCGAAGTCATTACTCCAACCTTTCGGGGGGGAGGATGCCTAAGGCAGGACTGGTGACTGGGGTGAAGTCGTAACAAGGTAGCCGTACCGGAAGGTGTGGCTGGATCACCTCCTTTTTAGGGAGACCTACACCCCT
>NZ_JBALEQ010000103.1:0-7170 GCF_036917775.1 Nostoc sp. | reverse complement strand
TCACTTAATTTCCAATTGATGATGTATCAAAAAAATGTCTTAGTTCGAGTGCTGTGAATGGATTTTTTATTGTTTGTGAGAAATCCGGGTGTAGAGCATGAACACCATCCTTGGGCAATTGGTGTGCAATGGCATCCTGAGCTTTCAATTCTCAATCCCAATAATCAAAGACTTTTTCTCGCTCTCGTTCAGGCTGCACATACAAAACACTTATGCGATGAGCCTAACCCCGGAACTGGTTGAACAAGATGACGGAGGATGGACAGAGAGTTCGGTATTATCGACATCTGTCTCACACCTCTAGCTTAGGGTGATATAGATAAGTACTCTTTTAGATTTTTATCACTTTAAGTAAATCATTAGCCTTGACAATACCGTTGCCAAATTAAGAGGGTTCAACGCCTGTAGAAACGGGATGAATACGTCCTAAAAAAGTAAGCTTGGCAAAAATCTGGGTTAATAAAATAGGCTCAGGATATCGGGAAGCATTTTTAGCATTTCACGAACATATCGAAAGCCACGATAATATGCTTTAAGGTCAATAATACCGGAGCCAGGATTATGTTGACGGAAATCAGCAAGAAGATAATGGGATAAATTAACCAGAAAAAATGCTAGATTAGCAGCATTAGTCACCGCAGTTTGGCTCAGATTCATAAAATCCTCTAATCTCCAAAACTGCTTGGCATCTCGAAAGTTAAACTCAATTTGAAAGCGCAGTTTGTAGTAGTCAATTATTTTCTCAGATGACAATTTTAGGTCACTAGAAAAAAGAGTGACGTGACTGCGAACATTAGTTTTGAGATTAGTTTTCACCAAAATAACTACATTCAGAGGCTGGGCAAATTCTTTGTGCAGTAAACTAGCTTGGTAAGTATCAGTTTGGATATTCTCTTCAATAATACTTTGACGCAAATATTCATCAGAAATATTACTCCAGCCAGTTTATCTCCGTATTTACGGCGTGAACGATGATTGGGGTCAGGATTTTGGTAAGGTATGTATAATGAGGAATCGTGGCGTAGCTTGGAAATTATATGTAAGTTTACTTGTCGAGCCATCTGCAAAGCATTATTGTTTCCAAAATGACCATCTAAAACCAAGTAACTCAAGGGGATAAAGTTAGCTATTAACTTGAGTAACTCATTAATCATCTTCTTAATTCTTAGTAATTCAGATGTAAAATTTATCTCTGTTTTCTTCTTGTTCTTGCTCCCTTTTGGTCGTCCACGCTTACGTTTCTCTTTCTTGTTTATTTCTATTTATTCAAACGCCAGTCATACAGAATTTAGGATGAATTCTGACCATGCCAGTTTTCAAATATTCTTTTGGAGTAATGCAATCCACAACCTCAGAGTGATGTTTGTTTCATTGAATTAAGCCATCTTTAGTTTGGGACTTATTAGCAAACATTTAGTGCATTTAGTGCATTTAGCTGTTAAAAGTTCGCCCCTACTCGACCGATTAATCCTACTGTTGCCGCTCGTGGCAATAAGATTCCTTAACAAGTAAAGGAAACACCAGGTATGTCATCTCAAGCTGAAGAATTTACTATTGGTGTCGAAGAGGAATATCAAATTATCAATCCGACGACGCGGGAACTGAGTTCGCGTGTGGAATACGTTCTGCCAAAAGCCCAGAAAGCCCTTGGCTTGGAGGTACAGCCAGAAGCCCAGCGTTCGCAGATAGAAATTGGTACGCCTATCTGTAGAACACTTGCAGATGTGCGCTTTGAGCTTGTTCGTTTGCGTCGTGAAGTGATAACAGCGGCGGCCAAGGATGGTAATCAAATTGCCGCCGCCGGTACACACCCGTTTTCACACTGGGAGCAACAGCAGCTCACACCCAAAGAACGTTATCAAACGTTGATGGAAGATTATCAACAACTCACCCGTGAGCTAGTCATCTTTGGCTGTCATGTACATGTGGGAATTAGCGATCGCTCTATTGCCATCAGCGTCATGAACCGTGCCCGTGTGTGGCTGTCCCCGCTTTTGGCATTGGCAGCATCTTCACCTTTTTGGCTAGGTACAGATACAGGTTATGCAAGCTATCGTACCGAGATTTGGGGTCGATGGCCCCTATCTGGAGTACCATCGATTTTCGAGTCTTTAGCCGACTACGAAGCGCTTGTACAAGTTTTAGTGGAGACAAAAAGTCTCGCGGAGGCGACGAAGATTTATTGGGATGTGCGTTTGTCTGAGCGCTTCCCGACAATAGAGTTTCGAGTAACAGATGTCTGTCAAACAGTAGACGAAGCGGTAATGGTAGCAGGGCTTGTACGTGCTTTGGCGCGAACTTGCTATGAAGAAGCTATGAGTGATAAACCGTTTCCCGCAGTCCGCCACGAACTTGTACGTGTTGCTCACTGGCGTGCCGCACGTTATGGATTAGATGAGGATTTAATCGACTTTACCACTATGAGAGCCATCCCAGCCCGCGAGTTGGTTGAGAACTTTCTCACCTTCGTGCGTCCATCGCTTGAGGAGTACGGAGAATGGGATGAAGTTTCCTCTCTTGTACAGCAAACAATGCAGTTCGGGAATGGCGCAACACGGCAGCGTGACGTTTACAAGCGAACCGGAAGCTTGGAGAATGTCGTTGATTTAATTGTCCAAGACACAGCAAAAGGGATAGCTTCAGTATAGGAGACAGAACTCAATACTACTCGGGTAAAGCATTTGGAACTCAGAATTTGGTTTTGGTGAAAAGGTTACTGGGGGAATGGCACTAAGAAAAGCTGAAAGGTTTGCCTGGAGTGGGTGTGGGGAGTGTGGGGAGTGTGGGGAGTGTGGGGAGTGTGGGGAGTAAGATTTCTTCTCCATCCTCCCTCCCCTCCCACACCTCCCACACTCAAAAGCCTTACAAATAATGGATTCGCCGTTATCTTAGTGCCATTCGTTACTGGGGTTGGGTTAAAAGTTTTTTCTTTCCCTTTTCCCCTTCTCCTTTTCCCCAAAAACCGACAAGTATTGAGACAGAACTTTATCCTAGTTCACATTTCTATTTCTGCTTGAACATTCTCTGCTTTAACAATTTAATGGAAAATTGATGACAGATGAAGAACTGGAGAAACTTACCACTGGGGTGAGCAGTCTAGTTCGTCTAGTTCGTGCTTACAGCGAAATACAATCGCCCTTAATGCAAAACTCAAGCGTGGATATTACGCCTGCTGATAATCCTTATTTAACAAGTGGTGGGGGTAAAAGTAGCATCGCTTCTGTCAAGCAGTGCGAATTGAACGCCTAAATCTAAATCCCCGTCACAAAATGTAATTGCTCTCTTCGCAGCGTAAAGCCAACTCTTAGAGAGGCTGCGCCCTAAGCGTCGCTATGCCGCAGGCTTTACGGCATGGCTTGTCTACGACACGCTGCGCGTAGCTCGCTTCTCCGTAGCAGTACGCTTAGAGCGACGTAGGAGCCTTTAGCGAAGTGGGGTGTAGCAAGAGTGCGAATTATTTTAATAGTATTTATATACTACTGAACTGATCCCAGCCCAAGGCATCATCATGTCAAATTTGAGATACTTGAGGTAACTAATGTCTCAACAATAATTTTATAAATTACACAATTGGCTCTAATGATCATAAGCATCACTATAATCATTTTAATAATGCTTGCCGGATATTGGTTTGTTTTTTATCACGATCAAAAGATAAAGCGCATCAAAAGTAACTTAGTGCTGGAAGTTGATGGAGCAGATATTCGTTACCCAAATTTACCTTTAGGTAACTTTGGTATCTTTTTTGAGGTTAAGGAGAATCGAAGAATCCAGGTCATTTTTCCAAAGCTCACACCCGAAGGCATTGAATACATTTATTCCTGGCATAATCTTCAATCTATACGTATTCCAACTTTCGAGAAAATTGATATCGATAAAAAAGCAAATCTCAAAGTAGCTCAACAACTAGCCTTCCTAATTAAAGAGCATATCCAATTTGTCGAACCAGAAATTTTAAAATTAAGAAAGCAGTGGCACAAAACCAACAATTTACTGGATTTAGTACTTACGTCAGAATTTTATGCTAGTCAACAGGGAATTTACAAAAGAGCATTATTTCAAATTGAGAACTTACTCGATAAAGCTGAAGAATTACAACAAGTCTATATTGGCTTTATTAGAGAACTTTTGATTGGCAGACAAGTTGCACAATATGACCCAAATCTCCTTCCAAATTACGACTTTGCTATTGAGAATAAGTATAAAAAAATTAGAGAAGAGTACCAATATATGAAAGATACAGCGACAGCGTATGCTGAACTTCTACGCACAAGCCAAGTTTAATAATGTAGCGAATGGCAAAGCCACCAAAAGCTGGATATGGTGAGCTTTGCTCTAAACCAGTTTATTCCTCCTGGTCTTCATCTTCGTACTCCTCTTCATCCTCGTCATATTCATAATCAGCATAGTCTTTCCCGTGTTTTTCGTACCATAGGCGTTCTTCTTCTTGAGCCGCCTCTCGCTGTAGCCTTTTCCGCTCTGCCATCTCTGCTTCTAGGCGTTCTTGCGCTAATTTTTCCTTCTCAATTCTTTCTTTCAAAAGCCTTTCTCGCTCTTGGGTTTCTTGCTCTACCCTCTCCCTCTCAAGTCTGATTAATCGCTGCTCAACTCGTCCACAGTAAAAATCTAATGCCTTACCCGTCGCGGCTCCAGTAACTGTACCACCTGCTAGAAAAATGAGTCCGGTTTTCCAACCTTCAATCGGGGCACCGCTCCACTGCAAGCTTTTTTGGTTAAACCACACCAGCACAGAGAAGACAGAAATTCCAACTACTGTATTGATCAGAGCAAAAACTCTTGGTGTAATCTCAGTCTGGCGGAGAATTAGCCACTGTCCTAGCCAGAGTATTGCACCAAAGATGACAGCCGCGATCGCGCTCATAAGCAAATGATCTGGATATCTGAACGGATCTAGCGTCATATTAATGATCAATGGCGTAAATATCAGCGCACAGAGCAAAAAGCCAATGAATAAGCCAGCAACACTTATCAGGCTCCAGTAGCGACCGAGATAACCAAGGCGGAATTCCAATATCCACTCTTGTACGGGAAGCATTGTGACGTAAAACGCGATCCCTGCACTGACGTAATCGAGCATTGGCAGTTGTTTTACCTTTGTACTTAGCATATTTGGCATAGTAGGGTATCCGCCGAGAGGTCTATGTGCAAAATCGGACACGTCGTAAAGTTTGGTAAAGTTTATTATCAAAAACCTTGATTTACCGTTGTTTCAGCCTCGACCTCAACTTGACCATTCAAATGAAAACATTCCCTAAAAGGGTTATTTATGGGCAAGTTTTAAGGACAAAAAGGGGTGGAAGCTCCCTCTGAAAAATCACCACTCAACGTCGGCGATCGCTACCCTCGACATATCTACCTTGCCTTTATCTGTAACCGTTTATCATAAAGCTAGCTATTTGACAAGATATTTGTTATACTTATTTACATGAACAATGATTTCGACTTCAAATCTCCTGAGCTATTTGGTTCTGTTGTTTTCAGACCTGATTTTAATAGCTTTAAGACTATCAATGCTTCCCAAACTTGGTCTTTATTCTTTACAGGTGGTAGAGAAGACAAAAAACTAGATTCTAACCCTCGAATAGGTCTTTTGTTTACTAGTATTTTGCTAGGTCTTACTGTTTCTGGGTTCGCCAGCGCACTGATTACCCGGACAATATTTCCTGTTTAAGTGCTTGACTATTAGCTAATACGAAGTATAACTCAGAACCACCAAGAAGTTGGTGGTTCAAATTTTTAGTATGTCTTCACTAATATCTGAGTAACGCCATAGTTTCGGCTAACCTACAAATCTTTTAAAGTCTGACTAGCCTTGAGGATATCAGGACAAATATTCATCTAAAATTTGGCAATTTAATCTAGGAGAATTCATGTTAGACTTTAACACCTTGACGGTATTCTCAAGCACTTAGAGCTTGTCATGTAACAACCTTGCCTCTTTTGAGCTAGAAATGCCTTCTCAGTAAGCTTTCTAGATAATAAATTGTAAAAGTTGTTTCTTGACAGGCTCTTACTGCATTGGTATTTGTGCTTTTCTAATCCCAGCCAACCTAATTGCTACCTCGTTAACAATAGGTTTGACATTATTGTGTCGTCCAGCTATTGAGATTTGGCGAAGTGCTGCAATTGCCAGTACCTTTGCTTTATTAAGCATACTGCACGTATTTGCTTGGTTCATGATTGGAATTGTCATGGCTCCCACATACATTTTATTGGGACTAGGAAGCATCTGTCTGGGAGCAAATTTCGGAGCAATTCTCCTATACAAACGCTTTGCAAATGCTTATGTAGCGATGAAAGTTGAATTTTCCTAAGCTCCATATTCCAAGCTCCTGAATTTATTCATGGGGTTATTAATTACGGATTACGTAAAGCCTGCGGCATAGCTTTGCTTAGAGCGTAGCGGGGTGCAGCCAGGGCAAACGCATCTTATTTACTAATAAAAACTAAGAGAGATTCCAAAATGACATAGATAATTGTAAAAATTGATGGAATGATAAATAAAATAAATCAAGTATTTTTAAGAATTTGAATTAGCTTATCTTCGACCGAATGACTAATCATCAATACTAAAATAATTCAATTATGAGTCACATAAAAATGTATTTACTTAGAGAATAAATAAAACTCTTATGTAAAATATTCAACTCAAATTTTGATGTATTATTTTAAGCCAACGCTAAAATACTTAGTAAGTATTTGTTGTCCATCGCAGCGAGAAACTGTTTATTTTTGATTCCGCGTTTGACACGCTTCTCTTGAGTTAAAAGATTGACTGCAATATGTCTGAGAATTGCAAAATTCTGTGGAGCATTATCTTTTCTAATTCGACAGTCATCTTCCCTTAAGGCAACATCTAATACCCAATGTAATGAATTCTCAACTCCCCAATGACTGCGAATAGAATTACCAAACTGTTCAGCGTTATCTTCAAGGCTACTAATAAAATAACGAGTTTCAACTGTTGTTTTACCGTCTAATAAACGGACAGATTCTACCATACCAACACTATTGAAGTTTGACCAAACTGAATCTGGGTTAAGCAGAGACTGAAGGGAGCATCCACTTTTGGCAGAAACACTCAAATAGCAAGTAAACCATTAAGATAAGCACAACGAATAGAGAGGATGTGATTAACACTATCAACAT
>NZ_JBALEQ010000102.1:0-56420 GCF_036917775.1 Nostoc sp. | reverse complement strand
CGGATGCTTTCAGGCTGACAAGATAATATTTTTAACCTCTAATTCCATTTGGTCTGCTTTCTCTCATATCGCTTTTAGTCTAAACTCCAGTTGTACCCACTGATAGCGTAGCGTCTCGTAGAGAGGGTCTTACAATTTTTGATTAATAATTTTAATTTTTAATTTGAGCGTACTCCTAACAGAAGCAAGCTACGCGCAGCGTCTCGTAGAGAAGCGACTTGACTCCCTATCCCTCCTTTTTAAGACAATACAGTTCAGATAAGACCAAAACACTTGTAGAGACGGCGATTTATCGCGTCTCAAAAACCCACGATTTTGTACAAGTAGCGCTTAACCCAAGCGTATTGCTTTTTAAGGAGGGAATTCGTTTTACATCTACTTAACTGGGATAATTTCAAACTCGAAAGTACTGATCAAACGGTCATCAATATAGACTTCTATCCTATGCTTACCAACCGGATCGCCAGGGGTAATCGTCCAAAAATTCTCAATTACACCCTCTGGAGCCGACTGTGTACGCCGTGTCACAGATGTCATCCCGTCTGGTGACATTGAGAAGTCTTCACCGCTATCTGTACCCCAAGTTTCTGGAGGTTTTGGTAAACGCAATACTTCGCGCCATTTTACTTCACCTTGGTAGTCTTTGAGTTTAATCCGCCATCCGTAGGCGTTTCCCTGCTGAAGTGGCACTCTTGTTGTCTGGAAAATGGTAACGTTACCTTTGGAGTCAACTCTCTTCAGCCCAAACTCAGCTTTGCTAACAGTAATCTGTTTTGCATTTGTTGGCGCAGGGGATGATATGGTATTTTGTACCACAACAGAAGTAGCGTTGATTGGCTCAGAACATATAACCCCAGATATTAGCCAAGAGGAAGCTAGCACAGCAGTAGCAGCCCAAATTCTCATTAGTATCTTCCTGTCAGATTTTTGGTACTTATTCAAGTAATCTGACACGTTTTCCGGGCTATGGTTGCTGATGATTTGACAAAGGTGAAATTGCTCTTAGCTATCTGGCAAATTTAATCGATAAGTAGTCGGACAGAAATATTTATAGTCATTGTGAGCCTTCGCTTCTCTTTGCAATGACATTGATGAATTAATTCTGTCTGACTACTTAGCTTAGGCGATTTGAAACTTCCACGGCTAAAATCCAATGGGATTTTTGCTTCACATCTTGCCTCTTCAGTCAAGGCTTAACTTTTTAAATTAACCTTCCCCTCAAATTTTGGCACATCTTGATGAGATAAAAATCTTTCACTAGTGTGATAACTTCTTCGCCATTTTTCGAGCTGATCTATAGATATTGATTTAGATGTGACGTTCACACCATTTCCTCGCCAAGCAACTTCTGGATCTGTTGTGAAAACCCCACACTCTAATTGTTCTAGCCTCATATTCCAATATTCACTAAATCGGCCTTTTAAAGTAATAACTTGCTCAAATACCTTGTTTCTGTGTTTATTTCTTCTTTTTCTTTCTGTAGCTCCTGTTGCTTCCGTATCAATAAACTTAGTTTCAATTAAATACAGACTACCTTTAAAAGTTAGGTAGACAAAATCACACTTTCCTAAATCTGTATAATCTGAAATTGGAGATTTTTCAAATAACAGCAATTCAGCGCACGAGGGAAACAACTCTTTAATATTCAGAAATAAATAAGCTTGCAGTAGAAGTTCCTTATCATAAGGAAATAAGATCACTCCTTCAAAAAACTTTTGAATGTCCTCGTGAGTTTGGGGTTGAATCCTTTTACAGTATGAAACAAATTTATGTAGCTCATTTACGCTCATCAAGTTTTAACTCCTTCCCCCGGTCGCAGCCTTAAGGGTATTAGCATAAAAAGATACCACTCCCTCAAGGAAATTATCATCCGCATAAGTAACTAAAAAAACGCTTTTAACCCTGAATACTTAAGGCAATTTACTGTTGACAGTTCAATAAAACTAATTTTTCAGATGCTTTTCAGTATTGGTGGATTTTTCACTTCTGGTATTAGCTACCAGTGAGCGATTTGATATGAGCAGGAAAACTAGCATTTTGCAAAGCTTGGACGGTTATTCTTGAATCTTGTACAGAAAATTGCCAACCCAAGCGAACAAGTTTCCGAGATTTTTCAGTTTGGATAATTCCAATAACTGGCATTTTTGCCTTTTCTTTATCTACTGAATGTTCTTGCAAAATTGTTTTCAAGAGATGTAGTTTTTCCATATCACCTGCTTGCTGGGGATTTAACTCTACCATTACCATTTGTACTGTTTCCACTGGCTCTGCATCTTCAACAATAAATTGAGTTTGCTCGTCGCGTCGGTCTACTTTCCCCCAAATAATCAATCTTGTATCCACTTGAAGTAAGGAACTAATGCGTTCATAAGTTTTAGGAAAAACTACAGCTTCTGATTGTGTGGTTAGGTCTTCTATTTGCAAAATGGCCATCTGATCGCCTTTTTTTGTAACCACTTTTTTGACGTTATTTAACATCACAACTGCACAAAGTCTTGTGTCTTCCCTTTGCTCTCCCAATTGCGAAAGGTTAATTGGAGTTAAAAGTGGTGCTATTTGCCTTAAGGATTTTAGTGGATGGTCTGATACATAAAAACCTAATAATTCTTTCTCCATCTGCAACTTTTTCTGTGGAGGTAAATCTGTCACAGGTTTAGATTTAGGAGCAGTTTCAAAGGCATTATTTGCTCTTTTATTCTGAGTAGAAGAAAATCCATCGCCTAATAAATCAAAGAGATTCCCTTGTCCACTGGCTCTGTCTTTAGCGCGAGATTGTGCCCAATCATACACTAATTCTGAGTCGTTAATTAACTGTTGGCGGTTGGATTCAATTTTGTCAAAGGCTCCACAGTAAATCAGCGATTCTAGAGTCCGACGGTTCACAGCACGTAAATCCACGCGATCGCAAAAATCAGCGAGAGATTTAAACTCTCCTGTCTCATTTCTCGCCTCTAAAATACAGGCGATCGCATTCTGTCCCACGTTACGCACCGCCGAAAAGCCAAACAGAATCTTTCCCAATGTCGGCGTAAAATCAACACCAGAACGATTAATATCTGGCGGATCTATGGAAATACCCATGTTTGTACAGTTAGTAATATATCTCTGTACCTTATCGGTATCGCCACTGTTAGCCGTTAACAGGGCCGCCATATATTCCAATGGATAATTAGCTTTTAAATATGCTGTCTGATAAGTTACATAAGCATAGGCGGTCGAATGGGATTTATTGAAACAATTAGAAGCTATGAAGCCATTTTTGAGTGCAAAATTATGGTCACGCTCAACTCCAATGTCATAGACATTTTGTTTGCCTAAATATTTACGTGTGGCTATTTTGATCATCCTACCTTACCCCTGAAAAAAAATTTGCGAAATTAATTAATTGATAAAATGATAAAAATTGTAGTCATAGTAATACTGGTAATATAAAATTATATCACTAGAAAACACTGCTATACTCTTACACAAAAGTAGACATATTAGGTAAACAGTTAATAGCCATGTAATTGCTGTTTTTAAAGCTTATAAACAGATACCAATACATATTAATCCCCTTAATTCAGATGCTAGGATACTGGATTAAATCAGGGGAGCAAAGAAAGTTTTTCCTTCTACACCTCGCCCCTGTACCTCTTTCCAATGCCGAATGCGTCAGTTAGTATCGTTGAGAAGCAACACGGTATTAAAGGGTGTGGGTAGGTGAAAGTGGCACTGATCGTAATTTTGGCGGTGGTTTTAGGATTATTTATGATAGTCGAGATCGGACTGCGATCGCTCTTTGGCTTTGGTAATCCCCTAATTTACATTGGTGATGAGCAGATTGGCTATTTATTGGCTCCTAACCAGCGTACCCGTCGTTTTGGTAATCGCATTGAAATTAATGAGTATTCTATGCGAGGTAGTGCGATCAATAAAACACCCGCACCTTCTACGCTGCGAGTTTTACTGTTAGGGGATTCTATTGCGAATGGTGGTTGGTGGACAGATCAGACTAATACAATATCGGCGATCATGATGCGTTCTCTAGCATCATCCACTCATCGTAATTATCAGGAAGTGGAAGTGCTGAATGCTTCAGCTAACTCTTGGGGGCCAAGGAACGAGTTAGCCTATTTAGAGAAGTTTAGCCATTTCAACGCCCAAGCAGTTGTGTTATTAATTAATACCGATGATTTGTTTGCTACTCCTCCTACTTCTTTACCGGTAGGACGCGATCGCAACTATCCCGATAGTAAACCTCCCCTAGCGTTAGCAGAAGTGTGGCAACGTTATATCGTCAAGCAGAAGCCAATTCCTGAAATGAAAGCGGTGCAAAATGAAGCAGGCGATCGCGTGGGGATTAATTTGGAAGCGATCGGCAAAATTCAAGCCCTGACTCGCCAAAGCAAGAGCCAATTTTTACTAGTTATGACTCCCTTACTGCGAGAAATTGCTGAACCAGGCCCCCGCGATTACGAAATTAAAGCCCGCCTACGCTTGAGCGATTTTACTAAAGCCCAGCAAATTAACTATGTAGACTTTTTACCGATATTCAATTCAACGAACAACCCGCAAGGTTTGTATCACGATCACATTCACCTCAATTTGCAAGGTAATAAAGTTGTCAGCGAAGTTTTGGAGCGATCGCTTTTAGAAATACTAAGGGAGATACCAATTACTCAGACCTACTAAAGTCGTCAATTCTACCAGAAAATATTTGTATTGAGTGATTTTCCACTCATGGAAATTAATTTATATAGCTTGTTTAGTACTCATTATCTTAATAAAGTTGTAACTCTTATAGTTGAAATAATTATTAATTAATTTAAATTCAGACAATCTTCTACAACTTGAATACTAGCCATCAAAATAATACTTAACCTTAAATATTAAAAATGATTAAGTGCTGTTATTTATTATATTAGAAAATTAAATAATATGCTTAAAGATTACTTTTAGTAAATCTCCTTGTGTAAAAGGTTTAGTTAAATAGCCTGATGCTTTGACCATCTTAGCTTTAGCTCTATCTATAAATCCTACTTTTTCTGACACCATAATCACAGGTGTATTTTTAAAATTTGAGTGTTTACGCAGCAAAGAGCAGAGTTCGTATCCGTCTAAATTAGGCATTGAAATATCCAACAAAATGATGTCGGGTTTTGTGTGAACAATCTGCATTAAAGCTTGTAAAGAATCGGTAACTCCCACAACACAAAAGGTTTGCTCATCTAAATAACTTTGAATAGTATTCAATACTGTAGGACTATCATCAATACAAAAGATGGTGTAAATTTTTTTCTCAACCGGAGGTTGGGTAATTCGCTGACCCCTATGTTCATTAGTATTAATAGAGTAGACGGGTGGTCTATAGCCGTTTGTTCTAAAATTTGGTGTACTTTTGCTCTTAGGTTTTAGCTCATTGATTTTGAACAATTCTGAGGGGTGTGATTTAGAAGTTGGCGCAGTCTGACGATTGGCTGCTTCTCTAGGAGAGGCTACGCCTACGCTTTGGGGCGTTTGACATCGTTCAACCAGTAAGCGGAGATTAAGATGACAAAACTTTGGCATATCATCTAAAAAGCTTTCAGGAATAAATTCATAACTCCCCTCTTCTAAGTTCAGAAATGACTCTAGAACTTCTAGCGCCAATTGCTCTATGAGTATCGCCGCTTGAAAGGGACTGATATATTTTTGATTAACTAACCAACAAATAGCCAAATAATCTGGGTTCGGTATTGCCTGATTTTCAATCCCAGTTTCAAATATCGCCCGTAACTGTTCGTGAATTTCACAAGGGAGAGTAGAAATTTGCTGACTCAAGCGTTGCAAATTTCTGTAAAGTGGCTCAAACATTTTCTCTGAGTAGCAGGCATAAATTAGTTTACCTTCATCTACATATATTGACCAAGAGCCTGATGTGCTAAACACCTGCAAACAACCAGTAACAGACTTACCAGTGATTTTTTTCAACAAAGATAAAGGCTGGAGTTTTTGAAAAAATCTGTATCTATTAATCGGAAGTGTCTTCATTGGGATAGCTCTGGAATAAAATTAACATTGCAGGCGAAATTAGTGAATTACCTTTTCGGAATTCACTGCGACTTGGTTGGAAGCACTATCAGATAAATATAGCGGTCACATTTGAGTTAGTACAGAGATTCCACACCCCCCAACTCTTAATTAACCAATCTCTGTTAAGCTAGAAAGCACGAATTACAACTAAACCAATCCATATTGTTGCCCAATAGCAAAATGGCCCGACTGGTTGCCAGGATATAGTATTTCAAAAACTAGATTGGTTTTCTGTATCTTTTGCTAATCTAGCCAATCTAACAGTAACTCAAGTGCAACAGATAGACTATTGGCTCTCGCCCATCAGTCACAAAAGTATCATTGTTATCCGTATCTAGTAGCCTACAATTGCAGATACTTTAGTTCTCTTAGAAAAGTTTTTTTGCCCCTCATACTCAAGTCTCAAGCAATCAAAATCTCCAGTGCTGTAGATGAAAAAGCTGCTCTATCAAGGCTTTTATGGATTAATTCAGCAATGAAAAGCAATGTTTTGGTCGCCATAAATAAAGTTGTCAGGTACTTTTGCTAGAAGTTTATTCTTGAGGGAAACTTCATCAATAGAAAAAGTATTATTAAAAACTAAGCATTCAAAAAGCCCAATATCTTACTTAGGTCTTGAGCTTGTAGAGCAACTCTTAGTGTTGGGACTGGGCAAAACTACCAATTGCACAACAAGAATGGGAAACCTCCGACCAAGGATGAGTTAGCTGGTAATTGTCGCCATAATGGTGTGTGGTGAGTGAGATGCACAGCAATACTGCTCGGGTAAAGCATTTTTAACTCGAAATTGGGTTTTGGGAAAAGGTTAAAGGTTTTTTCTTTCCCCTTTCCCTTTTCCCCAAAACCCGACAAGTATTGAGATGCAAAGGCGACCAAACCAGCAGAAGGGCATCTCTTCATAAGTACTAGAAACGGGTTCTAATGTTGTTTGGGGCGAAATATTCACCTGGCACAATTTAATTTGAAGTGACAAATTCAAGAACTTACAGCGAAATTCTTGATTAGTAGTACATACCTGCAAAATCGCTATTTCCTAGCTAAATGGTAGATAACAAGTAACGTACTCACTAAAATTTAGATTACTATAATTTTCAAAAAAAGTTAGAAAGAATATCTAAACTTTATGATAAATCAGTAAAGTAACCATGAAAACTAATTAATATTATCTTTTAGTATTTTTTTGCTCTAATATCCGGGAGGGCTAAAAATGTACAGTAAAAGATAATTTTGCCTGCTTATTTAATTACACTTAATAGATAAATGAATCATTTTATAATAGCAATTTAACCGAAGAATCTCAAGCTTTAAAAGTCACCAATATAAATATAAAATTGCCTGCGTAGGCGTAGCCGTCATAAATATTGCATTCATTAACTCATAAAGTATATGTAGCAAAAAGACGCAAAGAATTTCTTTGCGTCTTTGATGTGAGATTTATAAGTAAATATTCTCACCGTTATAATTCTCCATCTACTTAAACTTGCTCGCGCCAGCACCAGCTTAAAAGTGTGCCACCAGCCACCAACTTAACTACTTCCAGTACCCAATAACTACCGTGTAATAAATTCATTGTCGATGGAATAGCTGCTGCTGCTTCAAATAGGTTTAACTGAACTCCTATGGCGCACATTTGCGGAGTTAAGAAATAAGTGTCAAGCACAGCTATAGTTAGCAGCAGCCCAGATAAAATAATACTGCCAATGCGCCAGTGATACTGGGTTTTACCCAAAGCTAATGCCCCTGTCAGCACTACAGCAGCAGACAATAATTCCATCCGATTGAAATTCCAAAAAATTGTATAGCCTGCTATTGTAAAACCAGCTTGACTCATCATGCCAGAAAGATAAAGGCTAGGCATAATTACCCAGTCTAAAACTAAACTAGCACTGAGCCAAAAGCCCAAAGTCAATATTATAGCGGTTTGCCAAATTGGTCGTTTGAATTCAAGGCTAGAAATAGCAGTCATAAAATAATTGCGTGTGTTGTATTTCTTAGTTTCTAACTTCACCAGCAGTTTGACAAGAAATATCAATTAACCTTTACAAAGCGGCTTATCTTAATTGATTCTTAATCCACTCCCAAGATTTTTTAAACTTAATTGAGAAATATTAAGATATTTTAAAAAATAATTTCAATAGATTTTTATTTTTAATAAATACTCAATTTTTCTTGAGTTTGCAGCCAGAGACTGCAAACTCAAGAAAGATGATAATTAGTGGTTCAATTAGCAAAATCACTTATTTCTCTTGAAATGTCCAGACACCTTCATCCCAATCTGACTCTGTTGGCGGTGATTGTAACCAATGCTGACAACGTAAAAGATGCAACATAGCAGCTTTATCTTGGTTGTCTGCTGCTAAAACTAGGGCAAATTCAGCCCTAGCACGGTTAAAATCGCGCTTGAGATAATACTCGCGTCCTTTGTGATAATGCTCAATCACTTGCAATTTTTCGCTTTCAATTGGGTTGGAACGCAAACCGAGTAATTCATATATAGCTACTGGCTCATTTCTGCCTTTGACACGAATGTAATCTAGTTCCCTAGCCCAAATATGATCTTCGCAGGGTTTAAAAGTGTTATGGCTAATAATAATGTCGCAACCATATTGTTTGCTGACACTTTCTAATCGAGAGCCAAGATTAACACCATCACCAATGGCGGTAAATTCCATCCGTTTACTAGAGCCAATATTCCCACTAATCACAGTATCTGAGTTGATACCAATGCCGATTTTAATTCTGGGCTTATCATCTACATAGCGACGTTGATTAAATTCGTGCAGGCGATGGCGCATTTCTAAGGATGTTTGCACTGCCATCCAAGCGTGTTCTTCTAATGCCAGAGGAGAACCAAACACAGCCATAATTGCATCGCCGATGTATTTGTCAAGAGTGCCTTTATGTTTAAAGACTGCCTCCACCATTGATTCAAAATATTCATTGAGCATACTTACCACTTCTTCTGCTTCCAGGTTTTCTGTCAAAGTGGTGTAGCCGCGAATATCAGAAAATAAAATCGAAACTTCTTTGCGATCGCCTCCAAGTTTAGCATCATCCAATTTCAGCAATTCTTCCGCTAATTCCTGGGTCATGTAGCGGTACATCGTACTTTTGAGCCGCTTTTCATCACTGATATCTTCCATCACCACCAGCGCCCCCCGGACTTGCTCGTTGTCGCTGGCATCGGCAATTGTGTTAATGGATAAATTAATACTATGCTGCTCTGTACCAGTAGTTAGGAGTGTGCGATCGGGGTAATACTGCTGGCGGCCTTTTAAGTCAACTGCGTGTAAAGCATCTTGATACCACTTGCTAAAGTCGCCTTCTTTGATGCCAATGACATCATTAACTAATTTACCTTCTAAACGTTCATCTACTCCCAGTCCCAGCAAACGTTGAGCGCTTTCATTAGCGGCGATAATTAATCCAGTTTTATCAGTGGAAACCACTCCATTGGAAAGACTACGCAGAATATCTCGTTGCATTTGTTCTTGTTGCTTGACTGTGGCAAACAACTGGGCATTTTGCAGCGCAACTCCGGCTTGAATATTAAAAGCTTCCATAAATTCTTCATCGTTGCGGTCAAAGCTAGCTTGGAAGCAGTCGGGAGCTTTGGGCCAATCAACTGGATTATAAGGTGGAAAATCACCACTTTTCTTTTTATTTACGAGTTGGGTAACACCAATCAGTTGTTGATCGGCGTTAAATACTGGCATACAAAGTAAGCTACAAGTGCGATAGCCATTTTGCTGATCGAGTTGTTTGGCTGTATCAGAGTCAGGATCGTCGTACAAATCAAAGGCAATATTCAGTTTCTTGCCCGAAACCGCTACTATACCCGCAAAGCCTTTACCTACAGGGACTCGCAATTCTTTAGTTGAACCATCATCCTGAGTGATTTTTGTCCACAATTGATCGCGCTCATGGTCTATTAACCATAGTGTACTGCGATCGGCATTCATCAGTTCCTTGGCTTCATCCATCACCCGCTTCAAGGTGTCTTCTAAGTCGAGACTGCTTTGAGAGAGGGACTTGATGGCCTTCATGAGTGCCGCCACTGCTCTTTGTTTTTGGGTGGCGACATAAAAAGAGCGCGAGGATTCTAAAATTAGGCGAATTGAAGGGGCAAATTCTTGAAATAATTGTTCATCACAAGAGAGAAAACCTTTGGTATCAACGCGCTCGGCAAGGGGAGCGGCGTGATTATTCCCAGATTTTAATTTATTCAGTAATTGTACTACTGCAACTAACTGTCCATGTTCATTTAACAATGGCAAAGCCAGCATGGTGTAGGTGCGGTAGCCAGTTCTTTTTTCTTGTTCTTGGGCAAAATGCGATCGCGGATCGTTATAAAAATCAAAGGGAATATTGATAACTTGTTTGAAAGTAGCGACTTCTCCAGCAATTCCTTTATTGGCGGGGATACGAATTTCTAAAGAGCGATCGCCTTCCCCCTCAGCTAAAATCGACCAGAGTTCTTGTTTTTCTTCATCCAATAAAAATATCGTTGTCCGATCTGCTCCCAGTAATTCCCCGGTTTTCAAGGTAATCGAATGCAACATTTCTTGCAGAAGAGTTTCAAACCCCTGAGAATCCAGCATTGATAGGGTTTGATGGACAATCTGTAATTTTTGCTCGACATCCTGAACGACCTGCTTAAAAGTATCCTGAGTCAGGGGAGCAAGAAACGTAGAAAAATTTCCTTTCCTTGTGGCAAGATTGCCGACAGGAGCAGAATTTGTTTGTAATTCGAGGTTTTCTTGGTTGTGAACACCAATAATCAAATCGGTGGTTTCCCCATAACTTCCTTGATACGCTGACATAACTGATATTTTATATAGCAGGATGAGATTTTAAATTTAAGAATGCGATGAAATTTATGTAAGTTGTGCTAAAAGCAACAATAGCCTTGATATTATCCATAGTTTAATCGCTTGTTTAGCTAGCGTCATCCTGTGAATAGGGGTGGAAATTGATTACTAACAATTAAATTTTGACCAAAACCCTTTTCCACTGACGGATACAGATGATGGATAGAGGGTGAGACCCCTCATTTAAACGATAAAACAATATTATCTGCATCCCGTAGTGAGCAGATCCAGACCTCTTTTTAAGATAGTACGCGAACAAAGTAGGGCTATAGCCTCTGACTACAAGCTTTTAATTAATGATCTGATCGCCTTCAATACTGCTCGGTTAAACTTTAACCTTTTCCCTTTCCCCCTTAACCGACAAGTATGGCGATCGCCTTTACCAATTCTTCTGGATCTACAGGTTTGGAAATATGCTGTTGAAATCCAACTGCGATCGCTTGCTGAGAATCCATCTCTCCAGCATAGGCAGTTAAAGCGATCGCGGGAATTGTTCCACCTTGCTCTGGTTTTAGACTCCTGATCTGTCGCATCAGCATATAACCATCCATTTCTGGCATCCCAATATCGCTAATAATCAAATTTGGTTGGGATTGACTCAGTGCAGTTAAAGCTGCAATGGCTGAGGCTACAGCTGTCACCGTTGCCCCATATTGCTCCAGCATGAAAGGTAAAAATTCTCGCATATCTGCATCATCATCGACCACAAGGATCTTTAGACCAGATAAAGGTAAGGATTGATCTGGCAGAAGTGAGGAGGTATTTATTTTATCTTTGATTCCTTTACTTTCATTTTGTAAACATGGAAGTCGGACGGTGAAAGTGGCTCCTTTTTCTTCACCCAGGCTTTCTACTTGCACAGTTCCCCCGTGAAGTTCTACAAGATGCCGGACGATCGCTAATCCTAAACCTAAACCGCCAAATTTCCGGGTTGTGGCCCCATCTGCTTGACGGAAATAATCAAAAACATAAGGTAAGAAATCAGGTGCAATCCCTTTCCCTGTGTCAGTTACGCAGATTTGTACCTGTGAGCCAACCTGCGCTAATTTAATTTTTACCTCTCCTCCACTAGGAGTAAACTTAATGGCATTGGAAAGAATATTCCAAATGACTTGTTGCAATCGATTGCCATCACCTAAAACTGGGCCGACACCAGATTCAATAATTGTCTGAATCTGAATGGATTTAGCCTGTGCTGATAAACGCACTGTTTCGATCGCAGCTTCAATGATTGATACCAAATTAATGGGGCCGAAGTTGAGGTTAAGTTTACCCTGAAGGATGCGGGAAACATCAAGCAAATCTTCAATCAATTGGGTTTGTAACTTGGCGTTGCGCTCAATGGTTTCGAGGGCGCGATCGCTTGTTGCTTGATCAAGTTTGCGACTCCGCATCAGCTTTGTCCAACCCAGAATCGGGTTAAGCGGGGTTCTCAGTTCATGGGATAGCACGGCTAAAAATTCATCTTTGATGCGGTTTGCTGATTCAGCAGCGTTTCGCGCCGTTCGTTCGGCTTCGTAAAGGTGGGCGCGAGCGATCGCTTGGGCGCATTGTTGAGCAACAGCCAAGATAAATGCTTGATCTTCTTCACTAAGTTCTTGAAGTTGGAGAAATCCTAAAGTTATACCTCCAACTGCTGAACCCTCTACCATCAATGGAATAGAAATCCAGGCATCAATGTCATATTGGGCGTAAGCTTCAGCTAGATGAGGGTAACGAGCTATTCTATTTTGTTTCGATTCAGCCCAAATAGGTTGTCCAGTCCGCACAGCTTCGGCTAAAGGCGAAGGTGAATCAATAGGAAAATGCCGCCAAGCATCTACCAAATCTTGCTTATAGCCAACCGCCCGCACAATTTCTAGTTCAGTCTTGTTTTCATTTAGTAAGGCGACGAGGGCAGAATTGGCTTTTAAGGCAGCCATGCTTTGCTCTACAATAACTTCAGATACTTGGGTTGGTGTCAGCGATTCTGAAAGTGCAGCCGTGATGGATTGGAGACGGGCAATGCGCTCTAAGGCTTGCTCTGCGGTTTTTTGTGCTTGCTGTGCTTCTTGGTAAAGGCGGGCATTATCGATGGCGATCGCCGCTCGATGGGCAATATCTTCAGCTAGTGACAAGTCAGATGTGCTGTAACGACGTTCTGATTCTGCTGTAAAAAAGGAAATTGCACCAAAAATTCTTTCACGTGCCATCAAGGGCAACATTATACAGGACTTTAAACCGATTTCACGTATAATCCTTAGATGTTCTACATCTTGGATGCCTTTTGCTAATAGTGCATCTGAGATTTCAGTTACCATTTCAGGAATTCCTGTACGCAGTACTTTAGGCACGCCTCCTGGTTCATCCAACTTTCTCGGATAATGCTGATGAAGTTGCCAACCGAGTTTAACTTTCTCTGGATCTCGGTGAGCAACTGCTACCCGATTAATTGATTGGTTGTCTAGTAGCAGATCAACGCTGCACCAATCGGCGAAGTAAGGCACAACTAAGTTTGCCACACTTGCTAGCGTGTTTTCGTAATCGAGGGAAGAAGCGAGGGTTGCACTGACTTGAGCTAAAAATGCTGTTCGTTGCTGATCGGCTTCTGCTTCCTGTCGCGCAGTTTGCTCTTGAATCAGTTGGATACGTTCGGCTTCAGCTTGTTTGCGATCGGTGATATCAAGTACAACGCCACTCATGTGTGTAGCTTTACCTGCTTCGTTGAAAAAGGCTTTTCCCCGGCAGGCTAGGTAGCGAATACTGCCGTCGTCTCGAATAATTCGATATTCTAAATCATGCTCTACGCCTTCGTTAATCGCTCGGCTCAACGATTGAGCCAGCAATGGCCTATCATCTGGATGCAGACGAGCTAAAATGGCTTCAGAATTTGCAACAAAAGTTTCAGGGGTTAACCCAAATAGTTGATAAACCTGCTCATCCCAGTCAAACAAATCATTGGCAATATCCCAACTCCAAACACCAATTTTGCCAGATTTTAATGCCAGGTTAAGCTGTTCTTGGCTATTCTCTAAACCTTGATAAAGACGAGCATTTTCTAGAGAAATAGCAATTTGAACTGTCAAAATCTCTAGTACGGAAAGTTTTTCCTGTGTAAAGGCGCTGGGGATAAGATTGTTTTCTAAATATAAAATACCAAGTAATTTCGACTGACGTGCGATCGGTAAACAAAGTACTGATTTAGGTTGTTTTTGGATTACATATTCATCTCCAGAAAACATATTTTGCTCATTAGCATTCTGCAAAATCACTGTTTCTTGAGTTCGCTGAACATAATTTAGCATTGATTGCGGAATAACTTGTGAAATTTCGCCATCAAATACAGGTCGAGAAACATTGAGCTTTTCAGCCTGGGGATTAACCTTAGCTTCTACTTCTATTAGCAGATTTTGCTCGTGTTCAAGCAACAAATAACCGATTTCCGCCCCTGCTTGCTCGATGACAATTTGCATTAATGTCTTCAACAACCGCGAAAAAACAATTTCACCAGATATGCTTTGAGAGGCTTTAACTACTGATAAAAAGTCTAAATGCTCCCCTGTGGTGATAAATGTTCCGTTAGAAGTAAGTTGTGGTTGTGGCAATAACTGAGGATAGAATTCTTCTAAGTGCTTAACTTTAGCAGATGCCTCCCAGCGCACATAAGCATTTTTCGCTTCTTGCAAGTAGGTTTTGGCAATTAAATCAAACTCTCGTTCCAAGTAAAACTTAGCACCTAGCTCATTAGCCAAAGCTTCATATTGCACAAATCCCTGCTCACGGGCTGAAGCAATTGATTGCTCATATAAGCGCATTGCTTCCAAATCTCGACCTTGAATTCGAGCTATTTCAGCAGCTACTAATTGAGACTTGTGTAAGAAGTTTTCAGGGCAGTGATTAGCCCAGTATTGCAATTGTTGTTGATGGGATTTTAAAGTTAGTAAAAACTGTTCTTGCTCTTGAAAAGATACGGTGGGGTAAAGAGCTGTTAAAGTCAGTGAGTAATATAAAATATAATCTGTTTCAATGGGTAATGCCAGTGTCGTAACGGGAAAATTGGATAATTTTACTGCATAATTTAGTGCTTCTGCATATTCTCTATAAGTAAAAAGGATAATTAATTTGATAATGTGATAAAAAATAATTCCACTGACAAAACCTGCATCAGTAATAATAGATAAAGCGTAGGATTCATCAAATTCATCATTACTTAGAGTCAAAGTTTGGTGAGTGAGTCCGCGCAGATTCATCAGCAACATCTGCTGTAGTCTGATTGTCTGATAGACAGCCTCATGTTTAGACTGGAGGGCAAATACGATGTATTTATCTAAAGATTTATATGTATCTGAAAGTGGAGAGCCTAATTGGATAATTTGCCATGAGCCTTGATAACCATTGTAGTTTGCCATCGTCACATCACCAGCTTCCACACAGCCAATAAATCCCCGTTCTAAAAAGGGAATATCGGTAGCAATGTGGTTACGCCAAACGTTAATATGGCTTCCATGAATGTGTAGAACAACTCCTCTAAGTTTCAAGTCGTGAAACTTTTCATTTAATTGAATTGTCATCTCAGAAAATGCGTAGCCTGTAGGAATATCATGGAAGATAGAAACCAACAACATCGCATACATACTGTAAGCAAAACAGGAATCTGCCGTATTCCCAAACTTGAGTGAGTAGTTAACTGCTTTAAGTACAACTAAAGGAAAGAGATGAGGTCTACCAAGATAAGTAGGCGGGCCCAAAGTCGTCAACAGACTAATTACTGTTTTAATATTGGGGTCTTCAATTACTAAAGCATTAATTAAATCAGAGACTTGTCTGTTATCTAGATTAGTTGATATGTCGTTTTTTTCAATTGCGATCGCAGCTTGCACTTCCTCATTTGTATCAGGGAATGTCACCTCAAAAAGTTTTAAAGCTTTTAATCCTAATGTCAATGCCTCTTCATATCTACCCGCGACTTGATAGAGTCTGATTTGCAGCATGAAAATATTAGATTTATCTACATGAGATTCTGTTTTAAGCAATAGTAACTCAAATAATTGTTCCGCTTGTTCTAAATTCCCGGTTAAGAATTCACATTCAGCTAGTTCTCTAAATAAAGTAAATGTTTGTTCATATTGCTCTATCCAGGCATTTTCAGCTAAAAGATTCATAGCAACTTTAAAAAGTCTTTTAGCAGGAGTGTAGGCTGTAGATGCTTTTGCTTTCTTAGCAGCGATTAAATTCAATCTTAGCAATTCATCTTTTTCTGTCTGTTCAATAATCAGATTAACCGCGAGATTTAGTTGATTGACTAAATCAAAAATTTGCTCGTTTACTTGTTCATGACTAGAATTTTTCAGTAAAAGTCGCCCAATTGTCAGATGAACTAACGACTTTGATTCATCAGCAATTAAGGAGTATGCAGCTTGTTGAACTCGGTCATGATAAAAACGATAGTTTCTGCCAGTTGTTTCATCTGACTCTATGGGGATAATTAATCCTCTTAAAATTGTTTCAAGAAGGGCATTTGCTGTTTCTTTAATAGATTGTTCACCAACGATCGCTAAAACTTCTAGATCAAAGCGATTACCAATACAGGAGGCTAATTTAAGCACTTCTTGAGTTGCGGCTGGTAGCTTTTGCATCCGCCCAATCATCAAGTTGACAATATTATCTGTAATACCTTGGGCTTCAATCTGAGCTAGATCCCATTGCCAAATCCGATATTGGGGGTTAAAATTCAGCAGATTTTCTTGATGCAGTGTTTTCAGAAATTCATTGACAAAGAAAGGATTACCATCAGTTTTTTGGATAATCAATTGAGCAAGAGGTTCTACTCGTTCTGCTGAACTATGCAATGTATCAGCAATCAATTGATTTACATAAACAAGATTTAAGGGAGTAAGAATAATTTCAGTTTTTCTTACTCCCTGCTGGCAAATCTTCTCCATCATTAAACTAAAGGGATGCACAACATCTACTTCATTATCTCGATAGGCTAAAATAAAGCAGAGATAATGGATACTAGACCCAGTAATGACGGTTTGAATTAAATTTAAAGTAGCACTGTCTGCCCACTGCA
Source organism: Nostoc sp. (assembly GCF_036917775.1). GTDB lineage: Bacteria > Cyanobacteriota > Cyanobacteriia > Cyanobacteriales > Nostocaceae > Nostoc. The sequence continues at coordinate 39,443 of NZ_JBALEQ010000102.1, read as the reverse complement.
TATCATCTAAAAAAACAGTGAGTGGATGATCCTTTTGCGAAAATACACTGATAAAATTCTGAAACACTAAATTAAATCGATTTTGAGATTCAGCAGGCCCCAACTCTGGTATAGGTGGCTGTTCGCCAACGATTAATTCAACTTCTGGAATTACATCGGTGATTAATCTACCATTGTTCCCTAATGCTGCTTGTATTCGCTTTTTCCAATTGGCAAGTTGCTCTTCTGGCTCAGTTAAAATTTGTCTAACAAGTGTTTTAAAAGCTTGAACAATGGTGGAGTAAGGAATATCTCGTTTGTACTGATCAAATTTACCAGAGATAAAAACTCCACGTTCTCGCACAATCGGCTTGTGAATCTCCTTAACTAAAGAAGATTTACCAATTCCAGCATAGCCAGAGACGAGGACAATTTCTGGTTTTCCTTGGGTAACAACTCGCTCAAATGCTTGGAGAAGCTTGGCAAGTTCTTGTTCTCGCCCATACAATTTTTGGGGAATTTGAAAGCGCTCTGAGATATCTTGCTCACCTAAAACAAAGGATTGAATTTCTCCAGTTGTCTCCAATTGCTTTAAGCATCGTTCCAGATCAAATTGCAAACCTAAAGCGCTTTGATATCTCTGTTCTGCAACCTTCGACAACAATTTGATAATGATGTCACAGAGTATTTGGGGAATATCATGGTTGAGCTTTTTCGGAGATGGCGGAGATTGAGCAATATGACAATGCACCCACTCTAAGGGGTCTTTGCCTTGAAATGGTAGCTGACCTGTCAGCATCTCATAAAAGGTGACTCCCAGTGAATACAAATCGCTACGATGGTCAATCCCTCGATTCATCCGCCCAGTTTGTTCAGGTGAGAGATAAGGTAAACTGCCTTCAATGCGACTGGAACTGCTAACAATTTGCTGCTGGTATGGAATGAAAGCAGCAATTCCAAAATCGGCAATTTTAACCTGACTGGTGTCGATATTAACTAAGATATTTTGCGGCTTAATATCTTTGTGGACAATGTTATGAGTGTGAATTTGTGCGAGTTTGCTGGTGATTTCAATAGCAATTTTTAAGAATGAAACAGGTTCTTGAAATTGGTCTAGTAACTGATCGAGCGATCGCGCCTCAAAATCCTCCATAATCAAATAAGGGATTCCCTGGTGCATCTCTAAGGCGTAAACCTTGACTGCGGCGGCAATATTTAACCTTTGAGCGATCGCATACTCATGTTTGAGTTGTTCAATATTATTGGGTGTACACTGTTCTGGACGCAACCCTTTGATAATTACCGGACACTGGTCTTTAACCTTGATTCCACGGTATATGACTGCTTTTACCCCTGCTTTTAACAAAGTGACAATTTTAAATCCGGGTAATGCAATCATCATGCTAAATGCTCCAGCAGTGCTTCTTCCGAGATAATTCGAGCTTAATTGTATTTTAGATACATTTCTTTGGGCAGATGAAATTTAGATGATATCAGGTTCAGATAATCAGTTATCCTGACTCTACAGACAAAAATAAGCTACAATTCAAGCAGAGTAAGCATTTCCCGCTCAGAAACTCCCCATGCTTGATAACCTGCAAACCCAAATTTACCAACTAGAACAATTTGCCAACAGCCTCGTTTCTAACCAACTGGCACACCTTAGCGTGGTCAGTGTTGGTATCATCTTTGGCGCTGGCTTGCTCACCAGTCTTACACCCTGTATGCTTTCTATGCTGCCAATTACCATTGGTTATATCGGTGGTTATGAAGCCAAAAACCGCTTGCAAGCAGCTGCCCAATCAACTTGGTTTGCTTTAGGATTAGCAACTACATTAGCCGGGATGGGTGTAATAGCAGCTTTAGTAGGAAAAGTCTACGGTCAAGTGGGAATTGGTTTGCCGATTATCGTCAGCATTATCGCCATTCTGATGGGGCTGAACTTACTAGAAGCACTACCTCTACAATTTCCATCCTTGGGCGAAACGAATTGGATTTCCCAAGATTTACCTATAGGATTGCGTTCTTATTTACTGGGGCTGACTTTTGGCTTAGTTGCATCTCCTTGTAGCACGCCTGTTTTAGCCAGCTTGCTGGGTTGGATTGCCAATACTCAAGACTTAATTTTAGGCGCTGTTTTGCTGCTTTCTTACACAGCTGGTTATGTAGCACCATTGATTTTGGCAGGTACTTTTACAGCTTCAATTAAAAAATTACTTGAATTGCGTCGCTGGTCTGGTTGGATTAACCCAGTGAGCGGGGCGCTGTTGGTAGGATTCGGTGTGTTTTCCTTAATTTCTCGGATTCCCCTTGGCAGTTTTTAATATCAATACTTTGTTAGATTTTACACGTAATGACTTTAGAAGATTCCGCGTCCAAAGAATCAAAATGGTGGGCAATACCTGGTAAGTACTTACAGCAAGAGCTTTTGCCTGTACTGACTAACTTACGACTAGCGATCGCACTACTGCTGTTGATTGCAATCTTTAGTTCCACCGGTACTGTCATTGAACAAGGTCAGCCACCCGCGTTTTATCAGGCTAACTACCCAGAACATCCAGCTTTATTTGGTTTCTTAACTTGGAAAGTAATTCAGGTAGTTGGCTTAGACCATGTATATCGTACCTGGTGGTTTCTGGCATTACTCATCTTATTTGGCACTAGCTTAACTGCTTGTTCTTTTACCCGTCAGTTACCAGCTTTAAAAGCTGCCCAGCGCTGGAAATATTATGAAGAACCACGGCAATTTCAAAAATTAGCTTTAAGTGCAGAACTAGATAATGGTTCTCTAAATTCTCTCAGCCAACTATTACAGAAACGCCGTTATAAAATTTTTCCAGATCAAGAAAAAGAAAATATCCTCTATGCCCGTAAAGGAATAATCGGACGCATCGGCCCAATTATCGTTCATATTGGTATCGTCGCTATTCTGCTAGGGGGAATTTGGGGGGCAATGACTGGGTTTATGGCACAGGAAATGATTGCCAGTGGTGATACATTTCAAGTGACAAATATTGTCGATGCTGGCCCTTTAGCTGCCCAAGTTTCGAAAGATTGGTCTGTCCGCGTTAATCGTTTTTGGATTGACTACACTTCATCTGGCGGCATCGATCAATTTTATTCCGATATGTCTGTTTTAAATAAGCAGGGAGAGGAAGTTGACCACAAAAAGATTTTTGTTAACGAGCCTCTGCGCTATCGGGGCATAACCTTCTACCAAACTGATTGGGGAATTGCAGGTGTTCGCGTCCAATTTAACAACAGCCCGATTTTTCAATTACCAATGGCGCTATTGAACACCAAAGGACAAGGGCGTATTTGGGGTACGTGGGTTCCTACTAAACCGGATTTGAGTGAGGGTGTCTCTTTACTAGCCAAAGACTTGCAAGGGATGGTATTAATTTATGATCCCAAGGGGAAATTAGTTGATACTGTCCGCGCTGGGATGTCAACCGAAGTCAATGGCGTGAAGTTGAAAATTCTGGATGTTATTGGCAGCACTGGCTTACAAATTAAAGCCGATCCAGGCATACCAATTGTTTACTCAGGATTTGGTTTACTAATGTTGGGTGTGGTGATGAGTTACTTTTCTCATTCACAAATATGGGCATTGCAAAAAGATGATCTCTTATATGTTGGTGGCAAAACTAACCGCGCCCAAGTTGCTTTTGAACAAGAGGTTTTAGAAATTTTAGATCGGCTGAGTTCCCAGCCAAAAGGTGAGGAGAAAGAAAAGGCGATTGAAGTTTAAACGCAGAGGGGCGCAAAGGAAATCGCAGAGGAACGCAGAGAATTGCTTTGCGTACCTTTGCGTTAACCTCTGCGCCCTTTGCGTTTCAAAGTTATTTACAATTAATTACGCCACTTCCACGGCTACATATTGGGAAATTACTAGAGGTATTTATTAAACATTGGAACAAAAGATTTCTATGTCTGCTCAACTTCAATCCAAGGGACGTATTTACCTTCTACCGTTAATCGCCATCTTGTTGAATATTGCTTCTTGCACTGCCAATAATCGTAACATCAACCGTGTTTCTCTCGTTGGTGCTGGGGCAAGTTTTCCTGCGCCTTTGTACGAACGCTGGCTTTCAGATTACAACCAGCAAAATCCCAATGTGGAAATTAACTATCAAGCTATAGGAAGCAGCGCTGGAGTGCAACAGCTGATTGAAGGTACTGTAGACTTTGCAGCTAGTGATGTGGGAATTACGAATGAACAAGCAGCTAAGATAAAAAGGGGAGTGATTGCTTTGCCTATGACTGCTGGTTCTATAGTGCTAGCTTACAACCTCACACCCACCGGCCAGTCACCTCCAGTCAATCTGCCAAATGGTTTAAAGCTATCACGCCAAGTTTATGTAGATATCTTTCTCGGAAAAATTACAAATTGGAATCATCCGAGAATAGCTGTTGCTAATCCAGGGGTAAATTTGCCCAATCTACCGATTCAGGTTGTACACCGCACTGATGGTAGTGGAACTACAAGTGTGTTGACGCAACATCTAAGTGCTATAAGTCCAGAATGGAAAAGCAAAGTTGCAGCAGGTAAAGCTGTCGCATGGCCAGTGGGAATTGGTGGAAAAGGCAACGAAGGTGTTACCGCCTTAGTTCAACAGATCCCCGGAGCTATTGGCTATGTAGAATACATCTATGCTAAACAAAATAAACTTCCTGTGGCTGCTTTGGAAAATAAATTTGGTAATTATATTACGCCAACACCAGAATCTGTAGCTCAAACCTTGGAGTCAGTGAAATTACCCGCCGATAACTTGATTGCTTTTATCAACGATCCTACAGGTTCCCAGTGTTATCCCATTGTTACTTACAGCTGGCTCTTAACTTATCAGCAATATCCCAACCAAGTCAAAGGTGAAGCGCTGAAAAAATTTATTGATTGGGCTTTGATTGAGGGGCAAAAATCCAGTTTGGAACTCGGATATATTCCTTTATCTAAACAAGTTGTGCTTCAAGTACAATCTGCTGCAAACAGAATTGCAAAATAACGAGTTTTTAGTTTAGATCGTGTCCGCTTAATCAATCTGAGTAAAAATGTTCGTGTTCACTACAAACCAAAATTTGCGTTGCTGATTGCGGTATGAAAAATAATTTTGCGTAATTTCAGAATCCTTGTAGAGATGTTGCATTACAACCTCTCTACATCCAGATTCATATCCCCATTCAGCAATACCCAAAGTTTTTATGATGGGTATTTGTGATGACGCACCTCAACCACAGTATGTACATTGCCGCGAGGTGTAAAATCTGCTTTTACAGTGGCTTCTAAAGGATCACAAGCAGCCACAAAATCATCCAAAATTTGGTTGGCAGATTCTTCGTGGGAAATATAGCGATCGCGGTAACTGTTAATGTAAAGTTTAAGCGCCTTCAATTCTACTACCCGTTCATCAGGTATATATGTAACGTAAATTGTCGCAAAGTCAGGATAGCCAGAAAACGGACATTTACAAGTAAATTCCGGCAAAGTAATATTAATGTCATATCGTCTCCCCACACGCGGATTTGGAAAGGTAATTAATTTACCTTCCGCAATATCGCGTTCACCATACTTCATTTCAGGGAATTTGTCAGTTGTCATTTGTCATTTGTCATTGGTTATTTTACTTATCTTTACGTTTTTTTATTAATTTTGTACAGACAAAGATTTTTCGCGTCTCTACTTCCCCCTCAATACTCTTCCTTCTCCCAGTCTGGACAATTCTCATCTTCACAACCGTGGGGGTGCATGGCACAAACTAACAAATTACCACTATAAACTTGACCGTGGTAATGAGTACAGCCGATGCAGGCAGGATTTTTTTCAGCTGTAGGTTCAACTGAATAAGGAAAACCTGGATCTGCATCTGCTACCATGTCTTCCAGTTCCCAGTAAGCCTCCAACATTGGTTCAGCTAAATCCTGTAAATATTGATCGACTTCAGTAACAATATTAGGGACTTGCTCAGTAATTTCTTCCGTTAGCTCAAAAAAAGCGTCAACCATTTCACTCATTCCCAGGAAGAAACGCTCTACTTCATCGGCCACTGTTTCAACGATTTCTGCTAAATCCTTCTGCCACTGTTCCATAAACTTGACACCCTTGCAGGCTATAAACAGGACGCTTTGTGTTATCTGGGTGGAAGCACTAGAATACACACTAGGCAATGTATCTTATCAAGTTTCTATATGAAGTGCCATGTCAAAGTGCCACTTATTGCCAGTTATATCGAGTAAAAAATACTTTTTATTAATCGCGTTGCAATCGTTTTAACTCGTTTTGCAGATCTAACACTTCTTGACGCAATTTATCCACATTCTCATCACTTGATCCCTCTTTCACCGTTGGTTCTTCATCTTCCTCTAAAATTTCAATCCGGCGAGGTTCCGAAGGCGGTGTTTTCTCGGAGGTTTCAGCAGATGGTTGGGCTTGTTGGGCTTGCTTCATCATTTCTTCAACAAAGCGGCGGGCTTCTTCTGTGTTCATTTCGCCCTTTGCCACCATTTCATCTGCCAGTTTTTGGACTTGCGATCGCACTTGGGCTAATTTCCCCCCTGCTTTCTCACCTGCGTAAGAAGCTAATCCAACACCGAGGTAAAAAGCTTTTTGAACAATATCTCCAAAACCAGCCATTGTTGCTGACCGCTCCTAAAAATAGGGCGACCCGGAGACTACGCCTACCACAAGCCTCCCGTGTTGCTGCTACCTTCCGGTTCTGACAAGATTTGGGTGTTGCGATCGCATAGATCCAGGTCTTCTAAAAGCATAACATGAAAAACCAGTAAGTGTGTGTTATTCCATAACAATTCGCCATTCGTAAAGTTGATAGTTGACGCAGCCGTGTTTTACCAGCGGGTCATCAGCGACAATTGCTTCTGCTTCCTCCTTAGAGGCTGCCTCAAACAGCAACATTCCGCCTCTTTGTTCTGCCCAATAGCCTGTTCGTGCTTTGTGTCCTTTGGCAATCAAGTCCTGGATGTAAGCTTTGTGGGCAGGTACATATTGGTCAAAGGTAGGTTTATCGACTTTCCCTTCTTCAATTTTGACAAACCACGGCATTTACTTGCGACCTCTCATAATAATTTTGGATTTTGGATTTTGGATTGGGAATAATCAAAGCTCCTAAAGGCAAGCGATCGCAATCACAACATTACTGATAAAATTTCTAGAATGCGAGAACTTTACCCAGCGATCGAGCCTTATCTAGAAGGTAGTTTACAGGTTTCCGACCTACATACAATTCATTTTGAAGAGTCAGGAAACCCCCAAGGCCAACCCATCGTTTTGCTGCATGGTGGGCCTGGTGGTGGATGTCCACCTTTTTATCGGCAATATTTCCACCCAGAAAAATGGCGGATAGTGATGTTTGACCAACGTGGTTGTGGTCAAAGTACACCCCATGCTGAGTTACGAGAAAATACCACTTGGGATTTAGTCAGTGATATCGAAAAACTGCGCCAACACTTAGGTATAGAAAAGTGGGCGGTTTTCGGTGGTAGTTGGGGTAGCACTTTATCATTAGCCTACAGCCAAAGCCATCCTTCTCGCTGCACGGCATTAATTCTCCGTGGTATTTTTATGCTGAGGCAAAAAGAGTTGCGATGGTTTTACCAAGAGGGTGCTAGCTATATTTTTCCTGATGCTTGGGAAGCTTATGTCGAACCAATTCCCATAGATGAACGTGATGATCTGATAGCAGCATATTACAAACGCTTGACCAGTCCCGATTTAGAAATTCAATTAGCAGCGGCGCGTGCTTGGTCAATTTGGGAAGCTAGTACCAGTAGACTTTTTTTAGACCCAGAACTTATGCAAAAGTTTGGCGAGAGCGAATTTGCTTCAGCTTTCGCACGCATTGAATGCCATTACTTTATGAATAAGGGCTTTCTTGAAACAGAAGATCAATTACTCTTAAATGTAGACCGTATCCGCCGTATTCCATCTGTAATTGTTCAAGGACGCTACGATGTAGTCTGCCCAATGATATCAGCTTGGGAATTACATCGAGCTTGGCCAGAAGCAGAATTTATAGTGGTTTCTGATGCCGGACATTCGATGAGTGAAATAGGAATTCGTAGTGCTTTGATTGAAGCAACAGATAATATTTAATTAGGTTGAATATTGAGCTTGTGGCACGGGGAAGTTCGCTAAGAAAGGGGATGTAAGACCAAACCCCCAACAAAGCAATCCCTTGTAAAATGGGAAACTTACACTATATGTAAAGCATCAGTGTAAGTAGTTCACTACAAAAAAGAGATATGCGAATTCTAATTATGGAAAGCAGTATGTTGTTGCTCCTAACTGCGGTGACAACAGGCTGTGTCAGTTCTCCCTCTGTTACAAAACAGCCACAAGCCTTGCCAGCAAGCACTGAGCAGCCGACGAAAGAAGCTGTGTTGAACTCAACACCTACATCGGCTGCAAAAACTACAGACAGTTCTACCCCTGAATCCACTATTTCTAAGAATCCGACGCGCTGTGAAACTAGTCAATTGTCAGTGCGCCGAGTCTCCGAAGATGCTGGCGTTGGCAATGTTGCTCTCACCTACGCCTTCACCAATAACGCCTCATCCTCTTGCACCCTCTACGGTTATCCGGGATTGGCACTACTGGATGCAAAAGATCAACCTTTGCAGGGAATTAAAGTTATTCGCTCCAAAGACACTTACTTTTCGAGTCAGCAACCTCGACAACAAGTAACTCTAGCTCCTGGAAAACAAGCCTCATTTCAAGTAGCATACAATCACATTAGTTCGCCGCAAGAAAACTGCCCAATTTCTAATAAGATTGAAATCACGCCTCCGAATGCTTATCAGCACCTTACCGTCACAGAAGAAATTAAGCCTTGTAGAGGCAAAGTCAGAGTGACCCCAGTCCGAGCAGTCTTGTAAATTTATGTAATTTACTAAAAAATCTCAAAATAGCATAAATTTAATTAGAGCCTCTGATAAGTCCAGTATTGTACTGTTCAAAAAGGTTAAGGATTTTATGCTAGGAATTGATGTTGCCGATCAAGACGGCAGAGTAGATTGGACAGCTGTAAAAAACTCTGGTAAAACCTTCGCGTTTGTCAAAGCCACAGAAGGAGTTAGCATTAAAGACTCTGCTTTTGCTCATCACTGGCAGACGATGAAAACGGTTGGTATTATTCGGGGTGCTTATCATTTCTTTCATCCCCATACATCTGACCCGGTTCAGCAAGCGCAGGAATTCTTAAAAACCTTGGGGAAATTAGAACCAGGAGACTTACCACCAGTTCTGGATGTCGAGGTAACTGACAAAGTAAATAGCCAAGCTGTAATTAGTGCAGCTAAACTGTGGTTAGCAGAGGTGGAAAAAGCCCTTTTGCAACAAACGAAAAAAGCAATTAAACCAATTATTTATACCTTCCCCAGTTTCTGGACAGAACTTGGCAATCCATCTGATTTTGCGAGTTATCCATTATGGATTGCCCACTACGGAACCCAGAACCCAAGTATTCCTGGTGCTTGGCAAGGGCAATACCTAATCCATCAATATGAAGGTGATATCTCTGGTGTCGCTGGTGTTAGTGGTCGAGCCGATTTGAATAGATTTAATGGTTTACAGCTAGGAGATTCTGGGCTTAGGGTCAAACAACTACAACAGCAATTAAAAGATATTGGATTATATACTGATGCCATTGATGGGAAGTTTTCTGAGTCAGTTAAGAATGCAATTGTTAGTTTCCAAACATCTAAGAAATTGCAAGCTGATGGAATTGTCGGTATAAAAACTTGGGTAGCTTTGCTGTGGATTTAGAATGGATAAGCTTACTCAATAAATAGACCTATATTCAGCATAAAATTGATGCAAAGATAGGTGATGCCTTACATCTAATATTTAATTATTTTGATTAGCAAGTGCAGTTGTTTTAAATATTTAGCTACTTATTGAAAGTCCCTGACTTTGCTTCGAAGGCTTTTCAATAAGTAGCTAGGTATAAATAAATTAAAGTTTGTAGTAAGAACTTTAGTTTTAGTAAAACTTGCTATTAACAATGAATTGCTGACTACGAAATAGAATTTTTGACGTATTTAATTATACTTATTTAGTATGTATTTCTATATCTGACTAGTATCTTGAAATGCACAAAAGTGAGATTTGACCTGGAAAAAACCTTTAAGAATTCGTTTAAGTGAACTAAATTTAACCCACCTGATAGCTGTAGTCACTTCTACCCACTGCCGTTTTCTTTTACTTGCTTCTGGATAATCTTCACTCAGCATCTCAACTGGTAACAAATACATCTTGACACGATAACTTTTGCCTCCTTTGCGGTACTTGTAAGTGCCCAGTTCATTGGTGTCTACCTGCCCAATCACCCCTGCTTCTTCCCAAGCTTCTTTGGCTGCTGAAGCGGGCGGACTCATGCCATTAGGAATATCTCCTTTTGGAATCACCCAGTGTTGAAAGTTACGGGTGGTGATTAGCAAGATTTCAACTTTGCCATTGTTCACTCTATAAGGAATCACCCCAGACTGTTTAAACACTTTGCTGACTTTTCGACTCATGTAATTTGCATCCTGTACGGTTTAGCTTTTTTGTATAATCTTTATTTCAAAAAGTTTAACGCTGATACCGGATAAGTTTTGGTTAAATTTAGATTAGGACAAGGTTAACATTTTTTTATTATCCATAAGAGTTAATTATTGAAAGTTTTTTATTAATCTCGTCATCTCGTTTTTAGGTAGAACTTAGAAATTTTGAAAGAGTAATTGGGCAGGAATAAATCAAACTATGTTACAGAATATAAAATTAATTAAATTGGCTTGTAGTGAGCAGTTTTAACTGTGACTACACACCTTCAATTATTCATACCCACTTATTTAAATCTGCTGCTTAGACAACAGACGGAACCTAAATTGGCGTTCAAGAGACGCGATGAATCGCCGTCTCTACAATAATTAGTCTTTCGTCTTGACGGCGATTTATCGCGTCTTTGCGATCTAACATTTTTATCAAAAAACCTTAACCGAACTTTATTTATATATGTGGTCTTAATATAAAGTCAATTCACTTAAAAAGTGTACTCCTGATGGCTGATTGACAAATGCAGCCCTCTTACAAACATCACATCTTCTAGTTTAATGCCATAAGATATATCACCAATGTAATTAACTTGACTTTTTCAGATTTTGGTAGATATACAGTGAAGATATTGCATTTAAATCTAGTTCTTTCTGCTCATCTTGATTTTCATTAGTATTTTTAAATAGAACTGTAAACGCACCAGCACCTAACCTATCTTGAGGAAACATCCGATAACAAGGTATTGTAGTTAAATGCGACTGATATTTTGTTAAATTACTAATTTCCATCGCCTGAAACTGGGGAAAGCGTTCCAAAAACCATTCGCAAACTTGCTCATTCTCTTCAGGTGAATATGTGCAAGTCATATAAGCTAAATAACCTTGTGGTGAGACAAGTTTAGCAGAGTTAGCTATAATCCGCTTTTGGCGATTTGCGCTCTTGTTAATAGCAGTTGGGTGAAAACATCCGGGTGCTTTTTCACCTTTAGCCAGTAAAGATTGCCCAGTACAAGGAGCATCTACTATTACTAGGTTGCTAGAGTGGGGGAAGATTTCGGCAAATATACTCGAATCTCTATTAACTACTGCACTAGGGCTAATCTGGCAACGTTTCAAATTAGAAATTAGCATCCCTAGACGTTTACCAATTACTTCATTACTGATGAGTAATTCAGGTTGTAAAGCTTTCCAAGCGAAAATACTTTTACCTCCTGGTGCGGCACACATATCAAAAACTAAATGCACTGACTGAGGAATTGCTAACAAAGTAGTAGCTGCAAATACTGAAGAGAAATCTAAACAATAGAAATATCCTTGTTGATGTAAGGGATGCTGACCGGGTTTTTCTCCCAAGCATAAACGGTCAGTAAATTGTGGTTGCCAATAAGTTGGTGTTTCTACGGCTAAAGGTGAAATATCTGGCTTTTCTTTACACCAAAGAATACTGGGTGAAAAAGGCTGAGGATTCATTAAAGCCTGAATAAATTTTTCTTGTTCATCTAGATTAGTGAACAAACGCCGTGAGACTTTAAGTAATAAATTAGAAGGTTTTTCCATCTGGATTATTAATTACGAATTAGGAATTAGGAATTAGGAATTAGGTTGTATCAAAATCCAAATCAAACTGTTACACAAGAACAATGTAATCAAGCCTTTTGGCTTCATACTCAAAATATAATGACCGCCATTCAGAACGCAATGGCCAAGCTACCCCACTGCACCGGAGAAGGTCATGTTCTTAGATAGTTTTCCGCAAAAGTTACGCAAAGAAGCACAATTATGGAGGGATGAAGGATTAATTAGTTCTTCGCTGTATGAGCAAATAGCAGAACGTTATCAATTTAAAAACCTGGAAGCTGCTGTACGCGATCGCAATAAAGCGATCGCGATCGCTGTAGGCAGCATCCTTTTATGCTTAGGCATAATTACCTTTGTATCAGGAAACTGGCAGGGAGGTTCGCGGGAAGTCAAATTTATTCTGATGATGAGTTTGTTTTTTGCGATCGCGATTACCGGTTTTTACAATTGGATAACACCTGAAGGAAAGAAGCCGCAAAAAAGTAAACGCTTACTGGGAGAAGGGTTGCTCATTTTAAGCGCCTTCATTTTCGGCGCAAATATACTACTGATGGCCCAGATGTTTAATATCGCCGGTTCAACTTCCCAACTTTTTCTCGCCTGGGGGTTGGGTGTTGTGGTGATGGCCTTCAGTTTATCCATAAATTCTTTAGGAATTCTGTCAATTGTCCTCGTGGAAATCGGGTATTGGACGGGATTAGAAGACTTATGGTACGCAACAGGAGAGTTAACTTGGTCGCGGTTAGTGGTACAGCATTTGCCTTTGTTAGCATGGCTAGTGTTTGTCCCCTTAGCCTACTTCTGCCGATCGCGGTGGATTTTTGGTCTAGCAGCCTTTGTTTTCGCTAGTTCGCTACAAGCTAACCTTAATCCTCTGCCACTGCTGAATAATGCTGATATAGCGCCTTGGGTGGCATCTTTTGCTTTTGCACTCCCACCTGCATTATTCTGGAGTTATGATGATCTGCTGTTTCCAACCATAAATTACAGATTGTTTCAATCTCTGGCCCGTAATTTAGCGTTGGTGAGCTTTGGTGGTGTGTTTTATGTTCTGTCTTTTCGTTGGGTTTGGGAATCTGCAAATTATGGTTATAATCAGCCAACGAACTTGACAAACTTGTTCCAGTCTCTGCCGATCATCGATTTGGGGATTCTCAGTGGCTTGGCGGTATTGCAATGGTTATTTCTACTGCGTCAAAGAAATAATCCTCCGCGCCGCGAAGTGATTTTCACAACTGCTGTTATTGGTACTTTTCTTGCCTTTATTGCCATAGTACCTTTTTGGCATCAAACTATCAGTCGGATTGATGAACTTGGTGTTTTTATTTTCAATGTACTTCTAGCAACATTAGCATGGGGACTAATTCAAGAAGGATTGAAATTAAGCAACAGAAGTTCCTTTTGGGGCGGTATGCTGTTAGTGACACTGCAAATTATCAGTCGCGTGCAAGAGTACGACACCGACTTACTTTTTAAGTCTCTAGTCTTTATCCTGTGCGGTTCCGCTTTAATTAGCGCTGGACTCTGGTTTGAACGCCGTTTACCTGGTGGTAGTGCAAGTAAAAAGTAGTTAGAGTTTTAGATTTTGAATTTTAAATTTTGGATTGAATAAAAAATCTAAAGTCTAAAATCTAAAATCCAAAATTCAGAATTCTCTGTGCATCAAAATTTTTAAAGTTTCTCTGCGTTAGTCCTAATCTCGTTACTTTTGACCTCCTCAATTCCTCTGCTTTTTAGGACTACGCTCATGACTAATAGTTCTTCTGAATCTAAAAATAAAACCTTGTCTCCCGAAGCCGAGTTCTCCAGTAAGGTGACTTTTCGGGATTACTTGATTGCTACTGAACAAAAATCGAATAAGCCCTTACCTTTTTGGCGGTTACTAGCTCCCCTAGCGCTGCAAACAGGGTTAATTATGGCAGTACCAGCCCAAGCCGTTTATACAGATGTGACAGGTAAAACGGTGATTTTGCAAACCGTACCTGTAGACCCGAACAATGTACTAGACGGTAATACCTTAGCGCTAGATTACAACATATCCCGTCCCACAAATTTGAGTAGATTACCTGGTTGGCAAACAATTGTCAGCAAAGGTCGTGGAAGCGGCAGAAGATTGCCTGAAGGAACCAATATCTACGTGACTTTGCAAGAGCAACTATCCTATGGTAATGGTGTTCCTAGAGCTTGGAGACCGTTACGAGTCAGTAGGGAGCGCCCAACATCTTTAAGAGCCAATCAGGTAGCCCTAAAAGGTGTTTATCAGGATGGTTCCGTTAACTACGGTTTGGAAACCTATTACATCCCAGAAAACCAACGCCAGCAGATTAGCAACGATTTGCGAACCCAACGCGCCCGCAGAGGACAAGTACCCCCCATTGTGGTGAAAGCGAAAGTAGATCCACAAGGTAAGGCAGTTCCAGTTAGTATGTGGGTGCGCGATCGCAACTATCGCTTTTAAGCTGTTAGGCAAATAAACAGTGCATATTTACACCACGCCAAGTTTGTCTTTGAAATTCTGAGCGCCGACTTCCGACGCTCAAAATTTTCTGTTTTTGATTAGACATTTTGTGAGGAAGAATATAGAGACGTAGCATTACTACGTCTCTACAAAGGTTCTAGATAAAGCATATTTAATTTCACCAGATGTCTTAATATATCGCCTACATTTAGAATGAAATAGCCCTCGATGACGGCAGAGACTCAAAACTAGTACCGCAAGGCGGAATTAAAAATTAAAAATTAAAAATTAAAAATGAATGCGGCATAAGGGTTTCGTTGATTTGGAATGATTGGTTTATTTCCGCCGTGTTGTACTAGTATATTTAGAGTAAGATTATCAGCAAGTTTTATTTGCTGATAATATATGATTTTCTGGGGATTAAGTCGAAAAGCAAGGTTACTATTTACGAGATTTTTACTGCTAGTGTTCATTGCAGTAATTGTGTTGTGGCAACTCTCTCCAACACAACCCCAGTTAGTACAGCAAGAAAGCAATTACGCGATCCATATTCAACAAAACTTTAATCAATCTGCTTTTTATCCCATTTCCCAAATTCCATCTACAAACCTTTACAAACCTATTAGCGATTGGGTAGGAAGGTTAATTTTACCAACAAAACAGCAATTACAAGATGGTTTGGATTGGGTATGGATGGAAGTACAATATGCACCACCTACAGCACAAAAATTGGTAGGTAAAATTGTGCGTTTGCAGTGGAAAGATAATAAATATTTGCTTGCTTTGCGTCAAGCAGTAACGCGAGATATAAATTTCACTCCTGAAGTGATTAAAAGTCAAAAACAAGGAAACATTCATCCTTTTCGACTAAATGGAGTTCGTCAGGTAGGGATTTTACGCTCTTTGGCTGCTGCAAACCCTGATGATGAAACAATTGTTGTTTTAGATTCAAGTACAATTATTGATGCAAATCAAGAAAAATCTATTTTGCAAATTGAACGCGAACCTATTTTGGCAACTGGTAGATTTTATGGATTGGTCAAAATAATTAAACCGACTAGTTTATCTTCAAAACTAAAGCAGTATAACGATTATTTTTTAGTAAAGCATTATAATGCTAATTTCAATAACTTTGATGGTCTTGAAGAAACTATTCGCATTCCTCAACAAGTAATAGATTTGCGAAATTTTGCTCCTTCAAGTTTGCAGCAAATCGAGCGATCGCCTGCGGGTGAAGATGGGTGGTATATTTATGGCGCTGCCGATGCAAAGGGCGTATTTACGGTACGCGCGCTTGCACCTCGTTCTCTGTTGCAAATTCAACCTCGTCAAATTATTACTGGTAAGGAATTAGGGCTAAATTACATTCAAGATATAAATTGGCAAAATACGGAGAAAAATAAAGGTCAATTCAATACTGTATTATTAAAACCTGGAGAAACACAAAATTCACTTAATCGATCTATATCAACATGGCAAGAAGGGAATAAAGCTATTGTCTTACACCTATTTGGTGGAATTAGCGGACGTAAAGCTGAAGCATTGGGAGTACCTTATACTATCACCGGACATTTTGCTTTTGGAATTGCAGAAGTTGTCCGCGACAAGTTTACTAATGAATTACGTTTCGAGACTAAATACCACCAAATTTATGCCCATAACCCCGATGGAATTATTGCCGGAACGCATACATGGGCTGATTATATGGGTAATTTACAACGTGGTTGGCTGGCAACACGTCCAGTATCAGATATTCTGATCAAATTCGACCCTGTAACGCAGGATTATGATTTTGATGGTGTCAAACTTTCGCCTTTAGAACAATTCCAGCAACAATTACAGGTAACAATGGCACGTTATCGGGTTGGTGATGGAACTGGTGGTGCAATAGTATCACCTGCTACCTCATGTGTCCAAGACGCAAGCCAAGCACTTTATGCGGCAATACTGGCAATTAAAAACCAAGTTACTACAACTCCTCAAATTCAAACTTGGATACGCGCCAACCCCAATCATCCGCAAACATTACGCTTTCAGCAGCTAGTTGAATTAGGTAAATCTTTGGAACAACAATTAGCACCCTTGGGTATAGTTCGCGCTGATTGGCAAAGTCAGGCAGCTATACTCGCAGGTACGGGCAGAGGAAAAACGACGAAACCATTTCAAGATGGTAGTATTTGGGCTGGTTTGACAACATGGCGAACAATAATGCCTAGACTTGCACACGACGACCTTGCTGCAATATTTTTAAAACATGGTGCAATTATGCAAGTATTGCGAACCAATCAAGTAGGTGGTTGGGAACCTAATATTACACCCATTGCACCAACAGCACTTTTGGGGCAAATCAAGATTCCTTTTACGAATATTTCACCACTTTCAATTCTTTTAAATCGCACTTTAGCGTCATTAGTAGTTCCGAGGTTAAAAGATTGGTTAGTTGTTGTTATACTGCTGATAATTTATAGTATTATTGCTCTACCTTATGGTTGGAAGTTTGGATTTTTACAAATAGAATTGTGGTCTGCAAATTGGATTGATAAATTTTTGTTAATATTGCGTTGTTTATTTTTACCTGCAATTCTTGAAGAACTTTTGTTTCGCGTTTTTTTGCTTCCTCATCCTAGCGAAATTACCAGTTGGTTACAATGGTCTTTGTGGGCAATAGTGAGTTTATTATTATTTATTTTGTATCATCCATTGAATGCTAAAACATTTTTTAAAGCTGGAATTCCCACATTTTATAATCATGTTTTTCTGGTTTTAGCTGCATTTTTGGGAATTATCTGTACTGTTGCATATACCCTAACCGGATCTTTGTTTGCGATCGTTTTAATTCACTGGATTGTTGTAGTAGTTTGGTTAATTGTTTTTGGAGGAATCAGAAAATTAGATAATAATCAAAAAATTCAGAACGCTAAGGTTTAAGGAGGCAGGAGGTAGGAGTCAATAATGCTTGGTTAAGGCTAAAACTTGATGCCTGCATTTAGCACCACTAAAACTAAGACTACCTTCTCTGCTTTGTTGTAACAACCGCAGAAATTTTTTTAGCGATCGCACTACAATTAATATTCCGCAACACACTGCTAAGGCACAATCAGCACTGGGCAAGGGGAAAGGTTAATCACGCGAGTGGTAACACTATCATCCGCTCCCTCTTCAGTCAAGCCTAGCCCCCGGCAGCCCATAATAATTAAATCAGCCCCAATTTCATCAGCGACATCGCAGATAGTAAAAGCTGGTTTACCTTGCCTTTCCAGAATTTCAGATTGAATTCCTTGCCCAGAAAATAAAGATTGGGCATTTTCTAGCAGTTTTGCAACTACTTCTGGTGAGACCATCGGATCTGCACTAGGCGCATCTGGGGCATCTGGAGGCGGTTCTTCTACCACAGACAGCAGCACCAAGCGACTGCTGTACTTTTTGACTACGTTGGTAACAACATCAGCAGCTTCCCGCGTTTCCCGGCTTTGATCGATAGGAAATAGTACTGTCTTAAATATCTCTGTCACTTGGGTACCCCTGACTCCGGTAAAATCTTGATGGTTCTACTTTCAAAACAATAACAAAAAGGCAATCAGGAGAGTTTGGTGTGTCCAAAAAAAGTTTAGCAAGTTTATCTTCAGCTGATATATCTGGGAAACGTGCCTTAGTGCGGGTTGACTTTAACGTGCCTGTGGACGATCAAGGCAAGATTACCGACGATACTCGCATTCGTGCCGCTCTCCCAACCATCCAAGATTTAACGCAGAAGGGTGCTAAAGTCATTCTCGCAAGTCATTTTGGCCGTCCCAAGGGTGTGGATGACAAATTACGCCTAACTCCCGTTGCCAAGCGTCTCTCTGAGTTACTAGGGCAAGAAGTCATTAAAACTGATGACTCCATTGGCGATGAAGTTGCAGCGAAAGTTGCCGCTTTGCAAAATGGCCAAGTGCTATTACTAGAAAATGTCCGTTTTTATCCAGAAGAAGAGAAAAACGACCCAGAATTTGCCAAAAAATTGGCAGCTAATGCTGATTTTTATGTCAATGATGCTTTTGGTACTGCACACCGCGCCCATGCTTCTACTGAAGGTGTGACTAAATTCCTCAGCCCTTCTGTGGCTGGATATTTGGTTGAGAAGGAATTGCAATATCTGCAAAA
Organism: Nostoc sp.; assembly: GCF_036917775.1. Classification (GTDB taxonomy): domain Bacteria; phylum Cyanobacteriota; class Cyanobacteriia; order Cyanobacteriales; family Nostocaceae; genus Nostoc. Next base: position 20,737 of record NZ_JBALEQ010000102.1, on the reverse strand, counting down.
CGCTATTGAAAATCCCCAACGTCCTTTGGCGGCAATTATTGGCGGTTCCAAAGTTTCCAGCAAAATTGGCGTAATTGAAACCCTGCTGGAGAAGTGCGACAAGCTGATTATTGGCGGTGGGATGATTTTCACCTTCTACAAAGCCCGTGGTTTGAGTGTTGGTAAGTCGTTGGTAGAAGAAGACAAGCTAGAACTAGCGAAGTCTTTGGAAGCTAAGGCTAAAGAACGTGGCGTTGCTTTATTGCTGCCCACAGATGTGGTATTGGCAGATAACTTTGCCCCAGATGCCAATTCTCAAACCGTTAGCATTGAGAATATCCCCGATGGTTGGATGGGTTTGGATATTGGGCCAGACTCGGTGAAATTTTTCCAAGAAGCCCTTGCAGATACCAAAACGGTAATTTGGAACGGGCCAATGGGTGTATTTGAGTTTGATAAGTTTGCAGCAGGTACGGAAGCGATCGCTCATACTCTCGCTGAAATTGGTAAAACTGGTACAACAACCATCATTGGTGGTGGTGACTCAGTAGCGGCTGTGGAAAAGGTTGGTTTAGCAGACCAAATGAGCCATATTTCCACCGGCGGCGGCGCTAGCTTGGAGTTACTTGAAGGCAAAGTATTGCCTGGAATTGCAGCTTTAGATGATGCGTAAGTAAAAAATGGGGAATGGGGAACGGGAAATAAGATTAAAAATATTATTTTCCAATCCCAATCCCCAATGCCCAATCCTCAGTACCCGATCCCCAATCCCCAATCCCTAAATAACCTGAGTTCGGGTTAAACATCTGAAGATAAAAGCCACTCAAGTTGAAGGCTAGGTTTCTTAGGTTGGTGGCAATAAGCAATTAATCCGCATAGAACATTAACACAAAAATTAACGGGACTACGATGTCTGGAATGGTCACACATGAAAATTGCACCTATGAAGCCAAACTCAAAAAAAGTTAATTTCATCAACCCATCTCTATTTTTATACACCGTATTTATTTTCCCCATACCAGTAAAATTAGTAACATTTAACTAGTTATATTGAACTTTTGGGAATAGCAGCACAGCTTAATGATGGTTGCATAGATGTAGGAGACTGGGCTGCAACGAGTTCAATTTTGCCTTGGGCATTACGTCGCCAAGAAGTAGCTTGGACAAGGACTTCTGGAGATTTTTGTGTTTGGGCTATAACTACGTTAGTTTTATTTTGGAATGCAGAGACATCACGGGTATCAGACCAAGTGCGATCGATGATAACTTCTTGTGTGGGATTTTGCGGCACACCACCGCGTCCGGTGGCGACAAAACTACTACCATTGGTATTAGAACAACCACTTGCTATTTGCTGCGATTGATCGGTGACATTGGCTGGTAATTCAACTAAACCAGAATTGGGGTCAACGCCAACGTTATTGACTTCGACTGTACCATTTACCCCAAATTGCGAACTAGCGGTAATATCACTTTCTGGGGTAAGTTGATTGCGAAACTCTAAGCCAAAGATGCCCCCAGTAGTAATGTTGATATTGCCACCATTACCATTCAAAGCATTGGCAATGATATCGCTGTTTTCAAAACCACCGATAATTGGCGAGTTAATGGTGATGTTGCCACCATTTCCCGTACCTAAAGACTCAGTATCTATTTTGCTACCATGACGCATAATCAAAGAGTCTTTTAAATTAATTGTAATATCACCACCTTCTCCAGATTTAGTCGCAGCAGTAATACCACCTTTGCTATCGAGAAAAATCGAATTAGCATTGACTTTTAAGCTGCCAGCATTTCCCATACCATCATTTTTTACTGTCACCTGCGCTCCATTCATGACTCGTAACACAGGTGTGTTAATAGTCACGTTTCCCGATTTTCCTGTTGGTGCAGGAGGAAGCCTTAAAGTTTTACGCAATGATTCATCTAAGAGATTTGCAGAAGAGATAATTAAACTCGGATTGATTGAACCCGGTACAGTTCCATTGACTTCGATAAATTCTCCAGCATTAATCGTTACACTACCCGCATTGCCGCTTGCAGCACCCGAAGAATCGACTCGTCCACCATCACGAATTGTTAATCGATCTGTATTTATAAGTAAATTACCAGCATTACCTTGCCCTAAACTTCCAGCAGTAATTACGCTAGCGACAAAATTACTTGTGATTCCACTTACTTCAATTGATTTTGTATTGATATTGACATTTCCACCATCTCCAGGAGAGGTCGTAATCGAAGAGACTCTCGAACCATCTAAAACGATTAAATCATTTGTAGATAGGATCACATCCCCAGCCCTTTTAGAACTAAAAGTACTAGTTTCGATATTACTTGTCCGTGTTAGATTTAATGGATCAGCTTCTAACTTAATTGATTCAGATGCCTTGACAATAATATTACTCCCCTGACTATTTATTGCCCTACTGGAAATGCCTTGTCCTCCTGATAATTTCAAGCGTTGGGTCGAAATATTAATATCCCCAATTAAACCAACTAGGCTTTCGGTATAAATAGCACTATACTCATTCAGGTTTGGATGTAGACCGCTTACTTCTAAGGATTCAACTGCATTAATACTAATACCACCAGATGGTTTGAGTCCAAGGTTTTGAATAATCACCTTGGAGCCATTATCTAAGGATATATTTCCTCCTTGTAAGCGAATCGAACCACCACCAGCAGCTAAAGCATCAATAATTGCTTGGTCTAATTTTATATCTCCAAATTTTGATACCTTTTCATAACCAAGTTGCCATCCTTCTGATGTGGACTGCAAGTCGATCGCACCTTCTTTGACACTTGCAAGTTCGATATTTCCAGAACTAGTGGAAATTCGACTACCCACCATCGAAATATTGCTACCTAATAAAGTCAGAGTTTTTCCTGGCTTTACTTGTAAGTTAGATTCACTAGTCGCACGCAGAACGGAATTACTCAATCGCTCAAAACCATAACCAGAACCATTAAATGCAATCGCACCTGGATTACTTCCCATTTGCAATCCTATAGGTACACTGACAGTTAATAATGGCGTATTTTGGGGATTAACTGCACTAAATTCAAATCCATCAGCAAATTTGATGCTATTAGCAGTTGTGCCGACAAAAGAACCACCAATATTTAAGCTGGCATTGGCACCAAAAATAATGCCTGCGGGGTTGAGTAAAAATAAATTGGCATTACCATTAGCGCTGATAGAACCATTAATGTTGGAAACACTACCGCCAGTTACACGACTAAAAATATTTTGAATATCGGTAGCATTATCGAATGATGCAGAGCCATTGCTAGGAATAGAGAATTGACTGAAACTATGAAATAAATTATTGCCGACCCTAGTGCCACCAGTAATGTTGTAACTATTACTTCCAGACACAGCACTGCTGAGAGTACTATCGGGTGTGACTTGTGCTTGAACATGGCTGTTACCAATAGCCAAGATGTAGACTGCACCAATTAAACCTAAGTTAGCAAAAGTTACTTTCATCATCCAAACTTGTAATTATCTACCTTGTGTCTAGTCTTCCCAAGGTGAAGTTTGCTATGGAGGTGGCTGTGTAATGTTATGGTGAGTTTTTTTCAGCTTTTATGAACAGCAGCACAATCTAATGGGGTTGAGTTAGGCATCACCATGCCAATTTTCCCGTTTTGGCACGGTGATACTACATTTCTTTAAAAGCACCGACGGTAAAGCATTGAGCCACCGATTAGCCAAAGCGCGATCGCTTCTGGTACGGGAAATAGAATTGGTAAAATTCCAATTAGCTTAACGATTTTTCTTCAAAAATTTAGTATTAGATGCGGATACTTTTAAGGAAATATTGCTAACTGGGTTTCTGGGTCAAAAAAGTGAATTTTCTCTGGAGTTAGAGATAACCATAGTTGCTCACCAGGTTGTACAAGACGATCTGGTGGGATTCGCACTTGTAAGGAATTGGCTGTAGTCGCAGGCTGAGAACCCGGTTCGGCAATCTTAACAGCGAGAAAGGAATCGTTGCCGAGATTCTCTACCAAATCTACTTGCACTGGTAGATTTTTGGTGGCTGGCATACTCAAGTTCAAGTGTTCTGGACGAATGCCTAAAATTAGAGTTTTCCCATCGTACTTTTGTAAAGCTTTTCCCCAAACTTCTGGCAGGGTGAAACGCAACTGGGAATGAGTAATCAACTGCGGGGCATGAAATTCTACAGGAATAAAATTCATCGGTGGTGAACCAATGAACTCTGCTACAAAAAGATTGGCAGGGCGGTTGTAAAGTTCTAAAGGAGAAGCAACTTGTTGAATTTTACCCTCAGACATAATCGCAATGCGATCGCCCATTGTCATCGCTTCTGTTTGATCGTGGGTAACGTAAATTGTCGTTGTCCCCAGTTGGCGCTGCAATTTTACAATTTGGGCGCGGGTTTCTGCCCGTAGTTTGGCATCTAAGTTAGAAAGCGGCTCATCCATTAAAAACACTTGCGGGTCACGCGCGATCGCTCTTCCCAGTGCAACCCGTTGTCTTTGTCCCCCAGATAACTGTTTGGGTAAGCGGTTCAGCAACGTTTCAATTTGTAACAGTTGGGCAACACTACGCACCTGCTGATCCACCGCCCGTTCTTTCTCGGAAGTGTAGCGCAATCCTTTAGGTAACTTTCTTGTCGCCCCCACGAAAAGATTTTCTGCCCACTTTCGAAGATAAGGGGATGAGGGAGTAATTTCTCTCCCTGCTTCCCCTGTCCCAAAACGGCGGCGTAACCCAAAAGCGATGTTGTCATACACCGTCATGTGGGGATAGAGGGCGTAATTTTGAAACACCATTGCGATGTCGCGTTCTTTTGGTGGTAGATCATTGATTAAGCGATCGCCTACCCAGATATTACCGCCAGTCATCGTTTCTAACCCAGCAATTAACCGTAGCAAGGTGCTTTTCCCACAACCAGAAGGGCCTACCAGCACCATAAACTCGCCATCTGCGATCGTCAGGTTAATCCGCCGCAAGACGTTAACACTTCCCGCACGTTCTTGCGCTGCATCAGTTTTCTCCCCAGGTGTGGAGGAAGATTGGTTTTGTGAGGTAACACCTTCGCCTTTACGTGAGGAAAAACTTTTATAAACGTTTTCTAAAATAACTTGGGACACAACTAATTATTTGATTGGGAATTGGGAATTGGGAATTGGAGGATAATTACGACTGACTAATGACAGTTTAGCGCCCATAATACACGTTCTCTGTAAATACGAAAAGTTAACAAAATAGTTTGCACCATCAAAAGCAAACTACGCTAGATTTTAGGGCTGTCAGGAGGTGTTGTTATGACTACCGATTTACCTCAAAATCTTTCCTCAGAGCCAAGTATTAACCCTGTCCATGACATTGTAGACGTACAAACCACAGATTGTTGCATTGTGGGTGGGGGCCCAGCCGGAGCAGTTTTGGCGCTGTTGTTAGTGCGTCAAGGGATTTCGGTGATGCTGCTGGAAGCACACAAAGACTTCGATCGCGATTTTCGCGGCGATACCATTCATCCATCGGTGATGGAAATTATGGAAGAATTGGGACTTAGCGATCGCTTGCTAGAACTCCCCCATGCCAAAATGCGCCAAATTAGGTTTAAAACACCTGAAGATACTGTCACTTTGGCAGATTTTAGTCACCTAAAAACCCGCTACCCCTACATTACAATGCTTCCCCAGGTGAAATTCCTGAAGTTCATCACCCAAGAAGCACAAAAATATCCTAGTTTCCATCTGGTAATGGGTGCGAATGTGCAAGAATTAATTGCCGAAAATGGCGAAATTCAAGGTGTCCGCTATCGGGTAAGTGGTGGTTGGCATGAAGTCCGGGCAATACTGACGGTGGGTGCAGACGGTCGCCACTCACGTTTACGCCACCTGGGTGAGTTTGAATCCATCGAAACCTCGCCACCAATGGATGTCCTCTGGTTTCGCCTACCGCGTCAGCCAGAAGACTCAGAGGGGGGAATGGGGCGCTTTGGTCAAGGTAAAATCATCGCTATGCTTGACCGTGGTGATGAGTGGCAAGTTGCTTATGTCATCCCCAAAGGAGGCTATCAAAAACTGCGGGCTGAGGGCTTGGAGGAATTAAAAAAATCTGTTGTGGAAGTAGTGCCAGAATTCCAGCAACGCATCCAAAATTTACATGACTGGTCACAAATAGCTTTTCTTTCGGTCGAGTCCAGTCGCGTTAAACGCTGGTATCATCCGGGACTCTTACTCATCGGTGATGCTGCTCATATAATGTCCCCCGTGGGTGGAGTTGGGATTAACTACGCGATTCAAGATGCTGTCGTCGCCGCGAATGTACTTAGTAAACCACTAAAAAACCGACAAGTACAACTTAGCGACCTAGCAAAAGTACAACGTCAACGCGAGTTGCCCACACGCATCATTCAGGCGTTTCAAACTTTTATCCAGAAACGGGTATTTGCGCCAGTTCTCACCTCAAATCGCACCTTTGTACCACCTGGATTTTTACGCTTACCCATCTTGCGCGACCTACCAGCCAGGTTAATCGCCTTCGGTGTTTTCCCCTCTCACGTCAAGACTTAATTTTTGCCAATAATTTTTTCTCTTTCTTAAATTAGTGGTACAATTATACTACTCAATGCAGAATTGAATGCTCAATTTAGTCAAGCGAGAGTTGCGGACGGCATACTTAATGCTGTTCAAAGCGATCGCTTGGCTTTTATGCTAGAAAGGACTAAAAACTCAGGCATTATTAAAAAATGCAAACAATTAAACATATCTAGATATTAATTGGCGCTACATAGAAAAACCCCAACTTTTTCAATCAGTACTTTTTGCAGTCAGGAGTAATTTTAATGAACAGCTGCGTTTTGATGGCGGAAATTATTAACGAGCCGCAACTCCGCTATACAGCCGATAATTTGGGAGTTACGGAAATGCTGGTGCAGTTTCCCAATTCCCTGAAACCAGAAGATCCGCCAGCCACTCTGAAAGTTGTCGGGTGGGGGAATTTAGCGACAGAAATTCAGCAAAAATACCACCAAGGCGATCGCGTCATCCTGGTAGGACGTTTAGGCATGAATACTGTTGCGATGGAAGGTTTTAAAGAAAAACGCGCTGAATTGACAGTGCAACAAATTCAACCTGTTGGAGGTAGTTTTAATACCGATCCATTGCCTTCTGCAACCGCAACTCCATCATTCACTGAAACTGCTCCACGACAACCATCAGCATCTCGTCCTCCCCAGAAAGAAGTTAACACTTACGAGTCACCACGTCCAGCGCCTACTCCGGCTGCAAATCCTGTTGGCGTTGCTCCCCAAGCCACAAGTTACGAACCCGTACCCCAATCTACAAATTATGAGCGAACCACTTATCCAGCAGTGAAAGCGGAAGAACCAGATCCAGATGATATTCCCTTCTAAAGTTGTTAGTTAAGCGTGTATTCAATTTGTTAACCAACATCACAATTAGACAATTTCTATAAATAGCCATCCTTTAGGGTGTGCTATTTTTTTGTCTGCGTTGACACTTTTCGTCTTGTCGTGAGACATGGCTTTAGCTATCGAACAGTTAGAGATAGAGAATTTTAATCTTTAAATCCTAAGCTTCAGCCTCTACTTTGCATTTTAATAGACTTCATCATGGCTATCAATATCAATCAATAAAATAACCATTTCTAACAACTTTTCATCCTCAGAGAAATTAAAGATAATTCTACAATCATAAGCAACAGAGCAAGACCATAAACCCGCCAAATTTCCTGTTAGCTTATGAGACTTCAAAGATGGTGTAAATGGATCATCTGCCAAAAGCCTTAATACATTAACAATTTGATTCTTGTGGGTTTTTCTTTGTAATCTTCCTAAAAGAGCGATTAAATCGACTACTCCAGACAACTTCTATCATCATCTCCGAGTAAATCAGCGATCAAATCATCAACACTTCCTCTATGAGCTGTCCCATCCTTAAAAGCCTGCATTACTTCCTGAGCATTAGCCAAAATTTCAACCCGCCGATTCTCAATTCGTTGCTGGCGAAGAAACTCAAATAAATACTCTCGATCTTCTGTGGGCAAACTTTCAATAGAATTAATAATTTCTTGTAAAGTCATCATAGAACCTTCTAATCAAGTAAATCCTACCTTTACTAACTCTATTTTAATCTCTATTTCCATTGCCTCAGCTTCTTACATTTTGTCAATTTTGGCAATAGTATGATATGATTCAAGCCGCAGTAAGGGCAAATGTTTCTGGAGGGCAGAAGCAGTGATTAGCGTAAGCGTAGCCCGCCGCAGGCATCGCCAGGGCAATCATAACTACACTCATGAGCTGATCGCAATTTGCAGAAGTCACAAGCAGTTCCATATCGCAGATACGTGTATATTGTGGAAGTATGTGAAAAACAGCCAAAAAGTGTAAAAATCAAATTTACCGACACATAGATCAAAACTATTGTTAAAATCTAATAATTTTAAGTTAATATTCCTACCCAACTCCTATGAGAGAAACTGTCCTAGAGGTTCGCAATCTCCAAGTTGAATTTCCCGGTGATGGCAACATTGTCAGAGCTTTGGATGGTATTTCCTTTGGGCTGCATCGAGGTGAAACTCTAGGAATAGTAGGAGAATCGGGGAGTGGTAAATCAGTGACAGCCCTAGCTGTGATGGGTTTGTTGCAAACTCCCGGTATAGTTACTGGCGGTGAAATCTGGTTTCGTCCTCAAGAGAATGGCAACCCTATCGATTTGGTAAAATTGCCTCCTGAGCAAATGCAGTTACACCGGGGTGGCGACATCGCCATGATTTTTCAAGAACCGATGAGTTCGCTCAATCCAGTTTATAACATCGGGTTTCAGCTAACAGAAGCGATTATGCGGCATCAAAAGGTGTCAGCAGCCCAAGCACGACAAATTGCGATCGCAGGTCTACAAGAGGTTAAACTTCTACCTAGTGATGAGGAGATCCAACAGCAGTATACCGAAACTTCATCGAAACCAGAACCATCAAAGTTGGCACAGCTGGTTAAAGAACACAAAGAAGCCATGCTAGAACGCTACCCCCATGAACTTTCTGGGGGTCAGTTGCAACGGGTAATGATTGCAATGGCAATTTCTTGCAACCCATTAATCTTAATTGCTGATGAACCAACCACAGCTTTGGATGTGACGGTGCAAGCGACTATTTTGGACTTGTTGCGAGAATTGCAGCAAAGTCGTGATATGGCAATGATTTTCATCACCCACGATTTGGGGCTAATTTCAGAAATTGCTGACCAAGTAGCGGTGATGTATAAAGGCAAAGTTGTCGAATCTGGTACATCTGGGCAAATATTCAGCAGTCCCAAGCATCCATATACTAAAGGTTTGATAGCTTGTCGCCCCACACTCAACCGCCGTCCGCAAAAATTACTCACCGTTTCCGATTACATGAGTACAGAAGAGACAGCAACGGGACAAGTAGTAATTCAGGCGAAAGAACCTGCACTACCTATAGAAGTCACAACCGAAGAGATTGCTGCAAGATTGGCAAACTTCAATGAAAAGGAACCCCTGCTGCAAATCCGCAACCTGAAAGTTGGTTTTCCAGTGCGCGGGGTATTTGGTGGGACAAAACGCTACAATATGGCGGTTAATGGCGTTTCTTTTGATGTCAAGCCAGGAGAAACATTAGGTTTGGTGGGAGAATCTGGTTGTGGTAAAACCACCCTTGGTAGAACCTTGCTGCGCTTAATTGAACCGATGAGTGGTCAGATTATCTTTGAGAAACAAGATATTACTAGCCTCAAAGGAGAACGGTTGCAAAAATTGCGGCGGGAAATGCAAATAGTCTTCCAAAATCCTTTTAGTTCCCTCGATCCCCGGATGAAGGTTGGGGACGCGGTGATGGAACCTTTGTTAATTCACGCCGTTGGGAAGACAAAGCAACAAAGACGGCAACGGGTAGTTGAACTCTTAGAACGGGTGGGGTTGAGTGCAGATGCGATGAACCGCTATCCTCATCAGTTTTCTGGCGGTCAACGTCAACGAATTTGCATAGCCCGTTCTTTGGCCTTAAATCCTAAGTTTATCATCTGCGATGAATCAGTTTCAGCGCTGGATGTTTCTGTACAGGCGCAGGTATTAAATCTTCTCAAAGAGTTACAGTCAGATTTTCAGCTTACTTATATCTTTATTTCTCACGATTTAAGTGTGGTGAAATTTATGAGCGATCGCATTTTAGTCATGAATCGCGGTCAAATTGTTGAAGAAGGCACAGCCGAAAGCATCTACCAAGAACCTAAAGAAGAATATACGCAAAAATTAATTGCTGCAATTCCTACGGGTAGTGCTGAACGGGTGCGAAGTCGGCATCTACGGGCTTTATAGTTAAAAGGGCGGTTATAAACCAATATAGTTCAGTTAAGCATTTCTTTCTTCTCTTTCTTTGCGTTCTACCCTGCGGGAAGCCACTTCGTGTCTATGCGTCCTTCTCTAACGAGACGCTGCGCGAATGCGGTTCGTTAAAAAAATAGTTGTGAAAATTCGAATTGTCCAGATACCCGACTTCTTTGAGAAGTCGGGTATCTGATTTTTCGTGGGTTATAAAATTCTTTTTAACAAATATTTGTGCAAACAAAGTTAATTACATCTGCAAGTCCTGACTGAGTTTTTAAATTAGTAAAAATAAAAGGTTTATCGCCGCGCATTTTTTTAGCATCTCGTTCCATCACATTTAAATCTGCACCAACATAAGGCGCTAAATCAGTTTTGTTAATCACCAACAAATCAGACTTGGTAATGCCTGGCCCGCCTTTGCGGGGAATTTTATCACCAGCCGCAACATCAATGACATAAATTGTTAAATCCACCAATTCGGGACTAAAGGTAGCAGCTAAGTTATCGCCACCACTTTCCAAAAATACCAAATCTAAATCGAGAAAACGTTCCTCTAATTGTTCAATTGCCGCCAAATTCATCGAAGCATCTTCACGGATAGCGGTGTGAGGACAACCGCCAGTTTCTACACCCAAAATGCGATCGCTAGCCAACGCCTGAGAACGCACTAAAAACTGAGCATCCTCCTGAGTATAGATATCATTCGTCACCACCGCAATCTGATACTGCTCACGCAATCCCTTACACAAAGCATCCACCAAAGCCGTCTTCCCCGAACCCACTGGCCCAGCAACCCCTACTCGAAATGCGTTTATTGTCATTTGTCATTTGTCCTTTGTCATTGGTACATAGTTATTAGTCCTTAATTTTTTCCCAATTCCCCATTCCTCATGACTAACTCCTAAACAATCTTGTATACTGCGTCTCATGCTGCATACTCGCCAGCGACAAACCCCAACTACAACAGGCGAGTTCATCATCCTGTAAGTTTAGAATTTCTAGCGCCGCAGTGCTAAATAATGGTTGCAAATCTAGCAATAACTGCTGTCCTGCTGTTTGGCCAAGGGGAATGAGTTTCACGCCAGCAGTAATTAAATTACTTGCCCAACTATGCAGATATGCGAGTAATGCGGCTTGGATGCTAATTTGCCAATGAGCAACGGCAATACCAAAAGCGATCGCATAATTGCAAGGATTCCCGACAGCATTGGTAATAGGTATAATCTGCGGTTCTAGTTTACCAAGTAATTGGATGAGCGATCGCCCCATTTGCCAACTAGAGGCGCGTAATTCTTCTGTTTCCCTAGCAGCCGATAACCACAGATTCCAACGGCATAGAGACTCTAAATCATTCATTTTTGCGGATTGCTGCGATCGTACCATCACCGCCGCCTCTAACCGAATTGCCCCATAGAGTAACTCTGCTTTTAACCAATCTTTGAGATTTGTCTGGTTAGCGATCGTACCATTTTCCACCAACATTTCTAAGCCTTCAGAATAGCTATATGCTCCCACAGGTAAAGCGGGGCTAGCCAACTGTAAAATACTCAAAAGATGACTATCAGTGAGCATGATGGTGTTGTCCATAAGCTCCTAATTCTGGCTGAAATGGTAAAATTTCTTCTTTTATTTCTAACCCCAGTTGTTCTAACATCGCGCGTAAAACCGAATCTGAGGACAAGCGTAAATAAGTTGGGGTAATTTCTACAGGTACATGGCGATTTCCTAAATGATATGCTGCCCGTAATAATAAAATTGATGTTTGTGCAAAGGCAGTCAAAACTAGTTCTGGTTTAGCAGTAATTCTAATTAAACTGTTATGGGTTTCTTCTAGCAGAATATCACCATCGTGTAAAACAGTTCCTCTGGGTAAATGTAAAAACACAATACCATCTTCCGTTTCAAAGCGATGACGGCTGCGGGTGCGTTCTTCTGCTGTCAGAGCCAGAGTAAAAGTAACTGCTGCATCGCAATTAGGTGGTTTAAGTTGGGTAAATGTCAGCATACAGAGTTTTGTTTGAAATTTTGCTTTTCATTATGGTTCTAATTTAAATACCATAACTGCCTTGCCCGAAGGAAAGATAAAATTAAGCAAAGAAGGCAAGCAAGCCAAACGGGGACAATTATGAACCAAGCGATTGAGGGAGTACGCTGGACAATTCACGATTTAGAGCTTCTACCCGAAAATGAGTGGACGCGCTATGAAATTATTATTCGACCGAACTTTGAAACTATGGTTAGTTTCTACACGAAAATGTCTCCAAACTTTATGTAGGACATCAAGACCCCGTTATGGTGGCGCAGTTTAGTCAAGATGCTCAGTTTATTGTTAGCGGTAGTTTAGATCGTAATCTGAAACTTTGGCATATTTCTACAGGAGAATGTTATCAAACTTTGCTAAGTCACTCAGAGCTTGTTTATAGTTTAGTAGTAGCTTAGACGAAACCATCAAAGTCTGGGATTTGCAAACTGGTAAATATGAGCAAACTTGGAGAGCGCCTCGCCCTTATGAAGGTATGAGGCTGGAAGAAATTCAAGGGTTAACAGAAGCTCAATTAGCAACTTTACAGGCTTTAGGCGCTGCTCCCTAGTAATCTATGCAAGTAGATGAAACACTTCTTAAACATCTCTTTGTTCTCTGACTCTGTGCGCTCTGCGCCTCTGTGGTTCGTTCCTTTTCCTTTCAAACTTCGTTTAACACAATACGCTTGGGTTAAGCGCTACTTGTACAAAATTGTGGGTTTTGAGACGCGATAAATCGCCGTCTCTACAAGGGTTTTGATCTTATCTGTGTATTGTCGTTTAACAGACTACTAGTCAGCTAATAGGTAATGTAAACCAGAAAGTTGCCCCTGCATCTAATACACTATTCACCCCAATTTCACCGCCGTGAGCATTGATGATTTGCTTACATAAATATAAGCCCAATCCCAAACTTACAGAATTGCGGATATTTGCGCCCCGAAAGTAAAGGTCAAAAAGTCGATCGCTTTGTTGTTGACTAATGCCCACGCCGTTATCACTAACGGTACAATAAATCATGCCATCCTGAGGGGTAGCATTGATTGTTAATAGCAATCCAGGAGGATTGTGTTTGAGAGAATTGACAATTAAGTTAGAAAAAACTCGCCATAGTTGCGTGGGATCTGCATTCACTAATGGCAAATCTGCGGATACTAGATTTGTCAGCTTGGCTTGATTTTGCTCTAGCAATGGTTCCAAATCAGCGATCGCAGCTTCGACAACTGTCAGTAATTGTACAGGCTGACGTTGCAAAACCACACCTTGCACTTCGCTGATATGAGCTTCCATCAACGAATTAATTAAGTTCAGTTGGCGATCGCTACTTTGAATCATCCGCTCTAAAATTGAGCGGGAAATCGAAATATTTTCCTCTGGATGTGCAAGCAGGTTTCTCAGCACCATTAAACTACCCAGTACTGGATTGCGTAAGTCGTGGGAAACTGCATGGAAAAATACTCGTAGTTCTTCTTCAGTTTGTTTGCGTTGAGTAATATCTTCAATCAAACCTTCGTAGTAAAGCAGTTTTCCCTGTTCGTCACGCACTGCGTAAGCTTTTTCCGAAATCCAGACAATACTCCCGTCTCGGCGATAAATTTGAGACTCAAACTCAGAAATGCTGCCATACTTTTCCATCAGCCTCACAAATTCGGCGCGGCGGTTTGGATCAACATACAATTGTTGAATATCAGTGGAATGTGCTGTCACCTCCTCCGCTAAAGAGTAGCCATAAATGCTTGCTAAAGCAGGATTTGCCGTAATATAACGTCCATCAGGACTGCTTTGAAAAATCCCTTCAACTGCGTTTTCAAAAATAGTGCGATATTTAGTTTCTGCAACCTTGAGTTTTTGATATGCAAATTCCAGTTCTTGACGGGCGTAAAACTCAGAACGTTGTAGGCGATCATATAGATAAACACCAATGTCACATATAGCACAAAACCAAAAAATGTATAGAAGAAATGTCACACTATATATTTCTGGGTGTTCCGGGACTGGTGTCTTTAGTCCAAGTGCCGTATTTACACCAAAATAGTAAACTAGCACACCCACTTGAGACAGCAAGTGAACAATCCAGCAGACTGGCATTAATATAGCTTGGCTCAAGAAGAGTAGTGACCAACCGATAGCATCGGGTAGTGCAAAACCTCTTAGGGTGGCAAACAACTGTGATGCGAGACTAATTGCCCAAGAAGACCCCAAAAATAATAAATCTGGACGATTACGGCCTAATTTAGTTTTATGTAAGGCAAAGCAGATTAGTATACTCAGAAGCATTGCAATATTGATTACAAGGCGTTGAGTTCTAAGTATTTCTGGCAGACTTTCCAACTCTTTTAAAGAGAACAAAAAGCCGTAAATGTCTCGCAAAGTAAAAGACAACAAACAAATCAGCGCCAGCCATAACCATAAACGCAATCTCTGCCACAAAAAACGGTTACGCCAAGCTCTGTAAAGAGTAGTGGTTTCATCTGTTGTTGGTGCAGAAAAGGTTTTTCTCCACCAGCTTTGCACTGTTGTAAATGGAGTAGCTATTAGCATCCAAGCAACTTTGCCCATACCGTCGAGGGTGTTTCCTTTACTCAACATTGCTATAAATAACACCCTCTCATTTTTTGGTGATTTATGGGCAATTTGTTGCGGATGAAGTGAAGAGAGGTAATGTAAACCAGAAAGTTAACCCGCGCTTGCGGTTACTAATAACACCGATTTTACCGCCATGTGCCTTAATAACTTTCCGACAAAGATACATTTTTAAGCCAATGCTGGTAGAACAACAATCTTGAGGATCGCGGACATGAAGATCGAAAAGGCGATCGCACTCTAGTTTACTCATTACTACACCATCATCTTGAATCTGAGTGCGAATCATTCCTTCCTCAATGCTGGCACTAAGAATAAAATTTAATCCTGGTGGATTATTTTGCAAGCTATGGGTGATTAAAGTTACCAAAACTTTCTGCAACAGAGTCCCATCTGCCATTACTAACGGTAAATCTGCGGGAACCAAATTCTTCAGAGTCGCTTGATTTTGTGTCAACACAGGTTCCAAGTGGGTGACTGTTCCTCCCAGCACGGTGCTAAGTTGCACAGGTTCATGTTTGATCTCAATACCCTGTTGTTCGCAGGAATTAATTTCTAACAATGAGTTTATCATCGCCAACTGGCGATCGTTGCCTTGAATCATCCGCTCGATTATTGAGCGAGATACTGGAATTGGGAATTGGGCAGAAGAGGCAGAGGGGCAGGGTGCAGGGGGCAGAGGAGAGGGATTTTCCCCTTGCTCCCTGCTCCCCTGCTCCCCTACTTCCCCACTCCCCACTTTTTGATTTAACAAATTCTTTAACACCATTAAGTTACCCATTACCGAAGTTCGTAAATCGTGGGCAACTGTATGCAAAACAACATCTTTTATCCGATCCAGTTTTTCAAATTCTTGCATTTTCTGCTGCAACTGTGCTGTTCGTTCTTCGACTTGTTGTTCTAAATTAGTGTTAAGTTCTGCAAGTTTTTGGTATATCTGGCTTTGCTGAATAGCGATCGCTACTTGTTCTGACATCTGTTGTAACAAATCAATTTCTATTGGCTGCCAATGACGCGAACCTGAGCATTGATTGGCAATTAACGCACCAAATAATTCATTACCTAGCATCAGTGGTACTGCCAAGCTAGCCTTTGTTTGAAATTTTTGATAGTGTGCTTTAACTTTGGGAGATACTGCTATTTGTGTAATATCTTCAACAACACGCACAAGATTATCTTTTAGTAAGTTTCTCAATTCTTGTAAATAAGCTTCATCATTAGTAGACCAACCTAAGACTGATGGATACTGAGGATCTACTGATTCAGCAAGGGTTCTGACTCCTAACTTGGCATTATTTAAACCAATGAAAACTCGATCTGCTTGTAGAAATTGCCTAACTTCCGTTACGGTGGTTTGCAGAATTTCCTCTAAGTTAAGGGAAGACCGAATTCGCACTAGAGTTTCTGCCAACAAGCGATCGCGTTGTGCTGCTAGGCGGAATTGCGCTTCTACTTGCTTGCGTTCTGTAATGTCATGATGGACTGCTAGGATCGAAGGGATATTATCTAAATCGATGATTTCGGCTGAAAGCAGCGTTGTAATTATCTTGCCAGACTTTTGCCGAAATTCAAATTCTAAGTTGCGAACAACTCCTGTGCTTTGTAACTCATGTAACAAATTTAGGCGATCGCGATCGTCTACCCATAGATTTAATTCAAAGGAAGTTTTACCAATCGCCTCATCTCGCTCATAACCTGAGAGTTTGACAAAACTGTCGTTAACTTCGATGAACCGTCCTTCTTGCAGCGTACTAATAGTAATTGAATCGGGACTGCAACTAAAAGCTTTAGCAAATTTTTGAGCAAGATTTTGTAAGCTGACTTCTGCTTGTTTACGTTCTGTAATATCTCGGACAATTGCTAGTACCTCATCTTCACCACTCACTACCAACCGCGCCTCATAATCTCTGACTCCCAAAGGCGTTGCTAGTTGATATTCGCAAGTTTGCAAAGTTCCAGAATCTAAAGTTTTAGCGATCGCTTCCAGGCTAATTGCTGCAACATCACTAGGCAATAACTCTTGCACGCGTTTGCCAACTATTTCTTCTCTCGAAAGAGTGACATTTGCTCCCTCACTTTTCAAATCGAGATACTCGGCATCGCGGCTAATGCGAAACATCAAATCGGGAATAGCATCTAAAATTGCTTTATACCGAGTCTCGCTCTCTTGCAATTTTTCTTCGGCTTGTTTTCGGTCTGTAATGTCCATGACTAAGCCATTCCAAAGAAAATCGCCTGTTTCTTGTCGTTCGGGTTGCGAAGTACCTTGAATCCACTTCAGTTTGCCACTAGGCGTAATGATGCGACCTTCCCAATGCCAAGGTTTAAAAGTGGTACTACAAACAGTAATAGATTCTGTAAAAGCTTTTATATCCTGTGGATGAATCAATTTGTATAGCACCTGAAAGTCTGCCTGTACAGCTTCTGGTTTTAATTCATACAAATATTCACAACCAGAACTAATATAAGGGATAAACACAGAGCCATCCTGCCGTTGCAGAATTTGGAAAATCATCCCCGGTAAATTGGCAGCAATTGTTTCCAATAGAGCGATCTTCTCTGGCTGGAAATCTGGTGATTTGACAATTTCATCCACTCTTTGAACCTTTGATATATAAGCAATTGACATAATATTCAAGGCAATCATAGCCATTATGAGACTTTTTTGGCTGTTGGCGTTATCACTAACAGCAGAAAAAGTTCCTCTACTTTCAGAGTAGTTCTGGATGCAGCGATCGCATTCACCCAATCGGGTGAACCAGTTGTCCAAAAACCATCAGTTCACGATTGCTGTATATGAATAGCGGGATGTTTAGTCCGTGCTGAGTGAAGTTAAGGTAAAGGTTTAAGACCCAGGTTGAATTTCTTAATTTTAGTTGCTATGTTCAGGAGGAATTTCAATCCTCTTCTGAACACGAAGCTAATCATCAATCAAGTTGCATCATTGTTTCTTGGCGTAGAGTGGTTTGCTTGCTCTCATTCCCTCCTTTTTAAGTAGGGTTAGGGAAGATCAAAGCCTTAATCCAAGGTATTGTTCTATATACAACTAAAAGGGTATCAGCTTATCCCTATATTCTTGAAAAGCAAACCCTAATTTCAGGAATAATAACTATATATAGGAATCCGGTTTGATTACTGAAATCAATTGCGTAGGTAGGCAATAGGCAAGAGTATTTCAGAAGATTAAGGTGTACCGAATTTTTTTTAAAAATCAAATACGAGTCCTATATGTGCATGATAAAAGTCAAATTTTTGACAAGCAATCTTGATTATGGAGAGCATAACCGTGACAACAGCAATTCCTGAAGCTTATAGGATTAGCGATCGCTCGACAAATTATAGTTGAAGAACATGAAGGTACTTTAAAAGTGGATTCTACTTTTGGACAAGGCTCTGAGTTTGAGATAACACTACCAATCGGGAATTGATATCACTATAGGCCAATACAGTTCAGATAAGACCAAAATACTTGTAGAGACGGCGATTTATCGCGTCTCAAAAACTTACCGCGTTTACTTGTGCATAAGCCCTATTTATTTACGCCTAGTTAATCATTTTCTCTAAAGCAATTTGCAAATCTTTTGTCAAATCGCTTACACCTTGTCTAGCTGCATAGCGATCGCCTTGAGAATTGCGAAAGCGTTCAGTAACTGAAATTGGCTCTCCCACAGTGATGTGTGCCTTTCGCAAACCTAAGCGAGGTCGCCCTGGAAGTGTTGTATCTTGAATTCGAGAAAGCATATCGAATACAAGTAAAGCTGTTTCTGCAAACCTTTCTGCTGTCGGTTTTTCTTGAATATAAGTAGCTGTGACTGCAACAAAACTTTCCACTATCCTCATGTGTCGCATTCGCAAGTCTGCTTCTTCAGCAATCCAGTCTGCCAAACCGCGTTTAAAGGGTGGTAAAGCATTGATATCTGGCAAATCTTCCCGGTAAATGTAATTCCAACCAGCCTCTTCTAAGCGGCGACAACGGTCAATAAAATTCCCCTGTGACTGAACTCCAAAATATTGCTCAGTAACTTGTAAAGCCTTGTCCAGTAAGCGATTAAGTCGGACAATTAATATCTGATTTAGGCTAGCAGATTCATCAGTTGAGATGGTTTTTGGGATGTCTTGATGATAGAAGCGACGATAAAATTCTTCCATCTCAGTAATGAGATATTCAGCCAATCTACAGAGGCGTTGATAGTAAATCTCTTCTTGAGTACCCGGATCAATTTCCTTAACTGCCAAGCCGCTATCAGCTTCCAACTTACTCAACAGCCAATCTAGTTTAGACCAAGGTGGCTCGACGTAGCGATACTGAATAGCGATCGGCACAATAATCACAGTTTCAGTGCGATTGGCTTTTTGTAAATCTTCTACACACCAGAACCCCATTTGAGCAACACCTGGTTCCAGTGGGCTAACAATACCACTATGACCATTAGTACCGCCTTCTGGCGCTACTGCGATCGGTAGTTCGCCATTAGCAAATAACTCTCGTGCAGTTTGGATTGCTTGCCGATCTAGTCGTCTACCCCGATGAACCGGCACACCTCCCACCCGTGAAAATAACCAACCTAGCCAATTTCCAGCCCAAACCGTCATACCCCGGTCATAGAGAAAATAACTGTGAACAAGGGATTGCAGTAAAATACCTTCCTCACGGGCAACTCGTGGCACAATACGGGAAAGCAAATACAGCATACACAGAGGATCTTCCACCTCTGGGTGACGGAATGCTAACAAAAAGCGAATTTTCCCAGCCTGGAATTGTTGATAAAGTTCAGCTAATACCTCAACATTCTTGGCTTCAATACCGACAATCCCAGCCGTTAACCAAGGGCGAGTACGAAACCGTAGTGCGATCGGCAGTAACCACCGAACAATCTGGAGTACCAACGGGTTAAACCGTTGAGTAATAAATTTTAGTGGTGGTTGAGTAGACTGAATCGATCTAGGCAAGTCGCTCTCCAGATTGTGTTTTTAGCGATTGTACAACGTACTGAGTGAAAAGATTCATAAGTACTAATTCTTAATCAAGACTCAGCACTAAGAAACTCTTCAAAGATAGGTCATAAGTATCAAATAAAAAATTACTTTGGATGTTTAGGAAAATTTCGGAGTAAATATCCAAATACAGCTAAATTTAACAAAAATACGAATATTTTTATAAGAGATATTCCCCGAATTAATTCATAAACTTCTGGTGGGATACTGATACCGACAAGTCCCAATACTAAGACATGGGCCCAACGCTTCTCGTACCACAAACCAACAGCTTCAATAGTAGTAACAATAGCATAAACTCCTGCTCCAATGCCACTAAATGCCAAAGTTCTAGGATTTAAGTTGATAATTTTATTTAAAATCAAATCAATAATTATTGATTTACCTTCTAAAACATAATTTTCTGAGAAAGCCTCTAGAGTTTGATAATTTTTTAATGTCAATAATAAAGCGATGGAAGTAACCATAAGTAGCGAAGCTGCAAATGATTTGTAGACAACAATTGCCACTAACCCCAATGGACGCTTTTTCAAACAACCCCCTAAAAGTATATATAAGTCAAACTTGCATTGAGTGGCTCTGGATGATACCAACTAAGACATTTATTGTAGCAACTCTTTATCGTCCCATGTTTCCACTTTTTGTAATCCTAAATTAAGTGTTAATACTAAGTAAGTTGACACAATAAAATCAGAAAAATAAATTAGCCTAAAACCCTTGGGAGCATCCACTTTTGGCAGAAACACTTAAATAGCAAGCAAACCATTGAGATAAGCACAACGAACAGAAAGAATTTGGTTGACACTCTCAA
>NZ_JBALEQ010000101.1:0-52477 GCF_036917775.1 Nostoc sp. | reverse complement strand
TGTTTAATACCTAAGATTATTCATACTTTTGCTAAGTCTCTGATTAACTCAGCCCTGCTGGGTCATTTTGCATGGCTTAGTCTAAACTCCAGGTACAAGCCTTAATCGCTTTAATTCTTTAAACCGATAATTGATATTTCTCTTGAGCTAGGTTGTAAAGAGGTCGCCAAACTAAACGATTGGTCAACACTACTAACAAAGACATGATCACTGTCGAAGCTAATAATAGTGAGAAATTGCCTGTCGCTGTGGCGTGAGAAATTGTTGCCCCTAATCCAGAAGTACTAATTACTCGCCCTTGAAATGTAACGTACTCACTGACGATACTGGCATTCCAAGCGCCACCAACGGCGGTAATAATTCCTGTAATTAGGTAGGGAAAGATTGCAGGTAAAATTAAGGTTCGCCAACGTTGTAAACGTGAGAGTTTATACACCGAAGCTGCTTCGATTAGGTCTGAGGGAATCGACTGTGCCCCAGCAATGACATTAAACAGGATATACCACATTGTCCCTAGCATCATCAGAGCGATCGCACCAATCTGCAAACCGCCAGCGATGCGGGTTAAACCTAGCAGCAGCACTGGAAATAAGGCTGTTGCTGGCACAGAAGCGGCGATTTGTACCAATGGTTGCAATACTTGAGCCAACCGTCGATTACGACCAATTGCTACTCCTACGGGTACAGTCCACAACAATGATAATATCAAAGCAATTATTACCCGCAACGCCGTTAACATAGCGCCTTTCATCACCTGTTGCCAATCATCCCAGCCTAGAGTCCGTAATAGTAGCACGGCTTCCCAAGTACCCCACAGGACAATTAAGCTGAAGCCACTAACAAATATCCAATTTAAAAAACTTGGCAAGTTAAGGTTGCCTTTGGCATTTATAGGTACTGAACGCACGGGGAACGACCGAATTAAACTGTCGTCTAGGGCTGTTTGTAATGGCTGAAAAACGCGATCGCTAATTGCGCGTAAAGTAGGCGATCGCCTGATAGTATCCAATACCCACGATTGGGGTGCATTTTCAGTTTCAATCATCTCTAACTTAAATCTTTCTGCCCAAGCAATCAGTGGCCGCCACACAAAAAAATCAGTTGCCACAATGATCGCAATCAGTAATGCCAAGCCCCAAAATATCGCTTTAAAGTCTCCTTTGTTGGCTGCTGTGCCTAAAAAAGAGCCTAATCCTGGTAAACGAAAATCTTTATTTCCTAAAGTAAATGACTCAATGGCAATTAAAAAAAACCAACCTCCAGCCACCGACATTACACTATTCCATACCAAACCAATCACACCAGATGGTAACTCTAATGTCCAAAAGCGTTGCCAAGGATTAAGTCGGTAAACCCTTGATGCTTCTAGTAATTCTTGCGGAATACTTTGGAGAGATTGGTAAAAACTAAAAGTCATATTCCAGGTCATGCCAGTAAAAATTAGCAAAATTGCTGCTAGTTCTACACCAATTCTCTGACCCGGAAACAGGGAAATCAAAGCTAATACCACACCTGGTAAAAAAGACAATACTGGAATCGATTGCAGAATATCCAACATCGGAATTAAAATCCGTTCTGCAATTCGAGAGCGATAAGCAGTATAAGCATACAAGAGGGTAAAAATTAGGGAGAAAAAGTAAGCCAGTCCCATACGAATCAAGGTTTGGGCTGTATATGCTGGCAAAGCATTGATGTTTGTAGAAATTGTGAGTTCAGGTTCAAAAGTACCGGTAAATTTAGAAGCAGTTCTAATAATTGCCACAATGAAAGATAAAATTACCAGAATAAGTAATCCATCTTGCCAAGTCCAATTGCTACGTCCTAGAGTTTTATTAGCAGGAGTAAGAGGTCGAGTCATATACAGCAGTTTTCTTTTGTTGTGAAGTACAAATAGCGACGGGTTTTGAGGCAGGAGGCAGGAGGTAGGAGGCAGGAAATAGAAACTCTATCTAATGCGTGATTCCTGCATTTGTACCTCATTTATTTGCAAAGTTCTGTAAGTAGAGAGTAGGGGTAGATCAGAGGAGAATGACTAATGACTAATGACTAATGACTAATAACAACTTGCTCTAAAAATATTTGTCCTGATGGCTCATCGTAGCCGTAGATTTCGGCATAACGACCCCAATCAACGACGGTTTTTAATTGTCGTTCGGCTTCTTCTGGGCTGAAGTGACTTTCTAGGATATCTAATACCAGTTCTTCTGGAATGCGTTGATTATTTTTCGCTTCCAGAAGACGGTAAATTTGCTGTACCAAGCGGATATTAGCTAAGAGTTGCGATCGCACAATTTGTTTGCGATCGTCAATACTACCATTAATAAATTCTTGCCCGATTGGCTTCAGGCTGATATCGCCTTCTGCAAGTTCTACAAAATCCATTAATTTTGCAGCTTCCACAATTGGTAAAATATCATCTACTTCTAGTTGCAATTCTTGGGTAAGCCGAGATAAATCTTTTTCTTGACGATCTTCTAAAATTTCTAAAAGACCGGCAATAGAACCAATTCGCACGGCTGGCAAAGACTGATATTTTGCTTGTGGCGTTGCATCTGCTACAGAGGTAGTCGTTGGTAGCTCAATTTTTTCTAATTCGGGGTTGGTGATGATTGTATAAACCCGATCTACCAAGGCTTGAAAACTTGGATGTTTGCGATCGCGGTAATGGGGTAAAGTCACAGGTAAGTCAGCCCGAATTCTTCCCGGATTGCGTCCAAGAACAATAATTCGATCCGCCATAATTACCGCTTCTTCAATCCCGTGGGTGACAATGAGAATAGCTTGGGTGGGTATGCGACGTTCTAACCATAAATCTAATAATTCAAACCGCAAGTTTTCTGCCGTTAGCACATCTAATGCCGAAAATGGCTCATCCATACATAACAGTTCTGGTTCTACGGCCAAAGCCCTAGCAAATCCAACTCGCTGACGCATTCCCCCAGAAAGCTCTTTGGGATAGGCATTTTCAAACCCATCCAAACCAATAATATCAATCATCCGTAGCGCCTTTTGCCGTCGAGAATCTGGCGCTTCTCCCTTGGCTTTTAAACCTAGTTCCACGTTCTCTAGTACAGTTAACCAAGGATAAAGGGCAAAACTTTGAAAAACAATTGCTACCCCAGGATTTAAACCAATTAAGGGACGGTTATGATATATAACTTCACCTTGACTAGGGGGAATTAACCCAGCAACTATCCGCATTAAAGTAGATTTCCCGGAACCGGAAGGCCCTAGCAATGCAACAATCTCCCCTGGACGTAACTCAAGATTGATATTTTCTAGGATGACAATCTGTTGGCCGTTGGGCTGCTGATAAGATTTGCTGACATTTTTTAGGACGATCAGCTGTTCGGTTGCTGTTTTAAAGACCATAACTCTTTCTGTAAGAAAATAATTAAATATAATCTCATGTTGAGGTTATTTTACAGTTAAAGCAGACTAAAAATGGTTTTTTCCGCAATTTGAACTGTACTGTAGCCTAACTACTCTTTTGCATCATCATAAATTAGCTGCAAGAGAATTCAGCATGGGCTAAACGCCTAGCTAACGCTAACAGGAGTTAGGAATCAGAATTTAGAATAAATCTAATATTAAATTGGTATATTGATTCATCAAATGTTATCTTGATTATTGAACTATTTTGACTACTGAGTTCTTATAATAAATCTATTAATCGCAGCAATAAAATAATCGCATACCTAACATTAAAACTAAGGAATTGCCATAAATTTTTCTATTAGATATGTGCATTTGAGTAAATGGGAGTAATTGCAAATATTAAATAAACAACTTCTACTATGGCGGTTACAATAGAAGCACCTTATATATTAGAGATATAAGTCTGATTCTTGTTGGGTGGCGATCGTGAATATAGAGGAATTAAAAAGGCGTTTTGCCGCAGGGGAAAGATATTTTCCAGCCGTCAACTTGAGTAGGAACAGGCTGATTGGAGCCTATTTGCCTGGAATAAATCTATGGGGATCTGACTTGAGTGGAGCTAACCTAGCTAAAGCTAAACTCTGGGGAGCAGATTTGAGTAGAGCTAACTTAGCAAAAGCGAATTTGACTAGAGCTAATTTGAGCGGTGTCAACCTGAATGAAGCAAATCTCCGGGGAGCCAAACTCAACTATGCTAAGTTGTATGGAGCGAATCTGACTGGCGCTTACTACGATGAAAGCACTCGGTTTTCTAGAGGTTTTGACCCCATTAGTAGAAATATGCGGAAGGTGTGAGTTCCACCAACCTCTCCCTGCTTTGAACTTTCGTTCAAGTCTGTCCCTCTCCGAGTCGGCTACGGTGTACATAGAAATTTTTAAGAGTTTCCCCACAAGCTTTTGATCCCCCCAACTTCCTTAAAAAAGAGGAGTCCTCCGATACATTGGAGGATTTAGGAGGATCTACAACATTTTGGTTTTGTAGAGAGATGTGTGTAACCGTAGCTCCGAGCCGGAGAGGGACAGTTTTGTAAAGCAATTAGCATCTGAATGTTTAAAAACCGCAGAGACGCTGAGAGCGCAGAGAGAAAGGAAAGAGGAATAATTCCGATACAAAAGGATTTGATATTACTAGATGAGCAGTGGAAATGATGTTATTTCAAATAAGTGATGTTGATATATGTTGATGTGAGCCATCTGACATAGATGAGATCAACATTTGTTCAAAGACTTTGGAAAGAGCAGTTTGAAAACGCTGACGATGCTTGAGTTTGAAAAAAGGTCGAACTATTTCTGCGTAGGTGTAGCCCGCACTTCTCTGCGAGACGCTGCGCTCAGTGACCACCGTAGGCATCGCACCGTTACTGTCTCTATTATCAATGACTCGAATTGCTCGTAGAGTTCCCAGTTGTATTTCTTTTTTTACCATCAACTCAGAAATTCCGATCGCACCAACACCATCTTCGATCGCTGCTTTTGTCATCTCTCCACTGTTGAATACTAAAATTACATCCAGTTCACTGAGATTGATTTCCCAATTTTGTAAGGCTTCCTCAAACCTTTGCTGGGTTCCAGAACCTGGTTCGCGCATCACCCAAGGGGTTTTAGTCAATTGGCTTAAGTCAATTTCTCCCCACTCAAACCAAGGGTGTTTTTTACCTACGACTATTTGTAAGCGATCGCTCCCCACTATTTCATACTCTAGAGTACTCTGGAGTGCTGGCTTCACATCTCCTTCTACCAAACCTAAATCAAACTGTCCTGTGGCTGTTCCTAGACAAATCTCTTCTGTATTGGCAAGGCTACAGTTAATCTGAATACCGGGATATCGGCTCTTAAACTCACTAATCTTACTTGGTAGCCAGTAGTTACCAATTGTCAGACTTGATCCTAATTTCAATTCACCCCGTTGGAGATTGTTCAATTCTCGCAATCCTCTTTCAGTCAAGGAAACTTGATCGAGAATTTTCTGCGCTTCCACTTGCAGTAATTTACCCGCCTCAGCAATTTCGATATGGCGACCAATCCGATGGAATAGTTTCACACCATATTCTTGCTCTAAATTGTGGATTGCTGCACTGACAGCAGGTTGTGTAATATAAAGCTCCTCTGCTGCGCGAGTAAAGTGTAAGTGCTGTGCCACAGCCAGAAAGATTTTTAGCTGCTCAAGCGTCATTCCTGCCATTTATGGTATCCCTACAACTTGGTGTCAAAAATTTAATCACTTTCATTTATCATTTTGACAAACAAAAGCATTTGATTCTATCGGTTAGTTTCACTAAAGTATAAATCAAAGCTTTTTACTTAGTCATTTGCCATTAGTCATTTGTCGTTTGTAAATGGCCAATGATTAATGCTCAATTGCCAAGCATCAAAATAAGGACTTCCAAAAATGAGCGGTTTAGTAACTGCAATTACCACAGGGATCACGGCATTCACTGCCACCAACATCGATGATATTGTGATTCTGACGTTGCTTTTTTCGCAAATAAATAAAACGTTCCGCAGTCGTCACATCCTTGCTGGTCAGTATCTCGGCTTTGCTGCATTGATTGTTGCTAGCCTTCCTGGGTTTTTCGGTGGACTAATTATACCGCAGGACTGGATTAGACTACTTGGTTTAATGCCAATAATCATTGGTGTGAGTGGTTTACTAAAACGCGAAGAGGATTCACCAGAGGAAGGTGCAGAAGAAACCGAGCCATCTTGTCCCTCTATAGTTAGGAGTTTTTTCTCTCCCCAAACTTGCAACGTCGCTGCGATCGCCTTTGCCAATGGTAGTGATAATATCAGCGTCTACGTGCCTCTGTTTGCCAATTCGGAATTAGATAGTCTGCTGATTATAGTCAGTGTATTCTTTTCGCTAGTGGGCGTATGGTGTTATACCGCTTATAAATTGACCTACTTACCTGCGATCGCACATTTTTTAACTGAAAATGGCAACACTTTTGTACCTTGTATCTTGATTGGTTTGGGCGTGTTTATTGTCACAGAAAACGTAACCTGGACTCTTTTATCTGTAGTTTCTAGTTATATATTCTCATTAATCTTAGGTTTCAATACTCAATCTTCGAGTCAAGAACAAGAAAAGTTAAGTATCTAGAAAGATGTGCATCATGAATTTTATTACCAAAATGAATTTAAAACTTGAAAATATCTTCCCTATCAACAGGAATCAAAACATGAAAGTCTGGAAATCTCTGCTAATTGCCTTAATGATTTTCGCTAATCTAGCCTTCGCTCAACCTTCTTTTGCTGATAGACCAAAATTTAGCAAAAACCCTGATTATATCGAAGTCACTAAAGCTCTGAACGAACTGTCTCAAACAAAAGATGCCCAAACTCAAGTTCAAGGTCTGACACCAGAAGAAATTCAAAAGAGAACCGAGGAATTAACACTGCAAAAATATGCTTTAGAGACGGGAATTAACTGGGGGAAATGCGAAAACCAAACAGGTAATACGATCGCAGTATACGGTAAAAGACCAAATGATGATGACAATGAAGATGCCATATACGACAATGGTTTGTATTTTCTAGCTAATGGTCAGTCCACTAAGGATAACTGGGATTGTGATGGCATCTATCTACCGAATGATATTAAGGTAGCAAACTTCACTTCTATTCCAAATGGGCAAGGTGAAGAATTGACGGGACCTGCGGCTCTGAAGATCCTTGATGGAACTCAGTTGGTGATTAAGAGCAATCCAGATACTGGTGCGATTGAATTAAATGTTCCGACTGTGAAAGTTCTTAACAGCAATAAGGCTAAGTGGTTTATCCCAGATATATCGCAGGCTATCATAGATACACGAGTTCCTAATGCACCTATTAAGAAGTCTTGAAATCTAACTGCATCGTCTATTTTTGAATGATTGTTCTCAATTTCAACAGAGTAACAGCCAAAATTAGAGAAAAAACCTGACTTCCACTGGTGAAAAACTCTCTGATTCTTGGCTGTTTTTTATGACATCTTATTACTTATAACTGCTCTGTACCATCAATTACGAATTCTGAATTATTCAATCAGGCTTGTTTTATTTCTATATCTGCATTAAAATATATTTTGAAAAAATATGTACAATCACAATAAACATATTTCAGTAGCGCAATTATTGCGCTGGCTGCAATTCATCTGGAAAGAGATTTCCTACTACCTCCGCATTTTTTTGAGAAGAGCCGCTTTGGGGATAAGGGTATTATTGATGCAGTTAAAATTGAAATCCACAGAAGAAGATAAAGATCAAAAAAAGCCAGGACGACTCAATCCTTCTCGAATCCGAGATCACTTGGCAAATGAGCGTACCTACCTGGCTTGGATGCGGACAGGGATTGCTCTTTTAGGTTTTGGGGTTGTAATTGTGCGTTTACGTGCCTTCCAAGTACCTTTGATGCCTCGTCCTGGCAACGGCTGGAAGTTAGGTTTAGTCTTTTCGTTGGTGGGTTTAATTACGGTGTGGCTCTCAACCAGTCACTATTTCGCTGTCCGTCGTGATATCGAAGAAGATACTTATGAACCGACAGACAGATGGGTGTTGCTTTTTAGTCTGGCTGTGATGATTCTCGGAACTGGGGTAATCTATTTTGTTTTTACAACTTCTTTAGATCCATCAAGTCCACTTATCCCTGAGTGATGATAAGTAGATAGGCAGAATTAACGCCTAGCTACTTATTTTCAAAACCGCACTTTGTACATTTGGAATAATTCCCCTGGTTTTTGCGTGACTATTTTAGCGCCAGCCGCCTTAATAGCTTTTTCCCACTCAGCTACAGGCTCTAAAAACACCTCAGCCCCTAAATAGGTTTCTAAAACTGCCCAATCTTCTGCTAAAGGCTGTTCTGGGTTAAGAATGTCAAACACAAAATGTCCACCTGGTTTTAACACTCGCTTAACTTCTGCGAGTACTGCATTCCAGTATTCGAGTGGAAAATAGCAGCTAAATCCTGTGGCGATCGCTAAATCAAACTGCTCTGGTAAATAGTTTAACTGATGGGCTGCTCCCAACTCAACACCTTTGAACAGCTTAGAATTCAACTGCGGCCCGCGAGAGTTAAGGGTATCGCGTGCCACATTACTAATTTCTTGCCCATGAAAAAATGCTTGCCAATCCCGCCAAGGATAGATTAAAAAGCTGATACCACAGCCAATATCTAAACAGTGCTGGTTTTTTTGAGGTTGAGCAATTTCCCAAAAAGGGGAAGCAATTCTCCCTGAAAAACTACCTCCAATCCACTCGCGGAATATCGGCATCGCCTGGACTTCGGTTGGGAGTTCAAAGGTTTCACGTTGATACTCTCGGTTAAAACGATAGGCTATTTGGCCTAATCTTTCGTCCCAGTTGCTTGATTTGGCTGAAGTAAAGAGATTTTGGAACTGCGAATCAGACTTTTTGGACATTAGATTTTTGCTACTCTTTCTAAGAATTGTAGTCAAATTCGTTTTGCGATCGCCTCCGGTGGGCGGATACGCCATTGCATACCCATCCAATCTCCTGCTGGGGTTTGTCCTAAGTCATTGGTCATTAGTACCAATGACTAATGACCAATGACTAATGACTAACGAATGCTATTCAACTTTTTCATACCAGATACCTACTTTCTCAAAAGCACCATAAGCAAGCTTGAGAAAATTCACTACTCTCTGTTTTCCAATTACCCCAAATTCTTTATACTCTCTAGCCTCTGCAAAAGTCAGGCGATTTTGGTCAATTATGTTTCTTTCTCTGTATGCTAACTTCGGAAAATCTATAACTTTTATCTGATATTTATTTACTATGTTCTGAAAGTTGGAGTCTAACTCTAGATGCTCCCAATCATCACACAGCCCAAAATTCCTCACCAGAATATGAGGGATTTTTTCACCGTAAGTATTCACTGACTGAGTAAACAGGTTAATGCTGTCGTATCCTCCTGTTGATACAAACCATTTACAAAACATCACTCCCTGCGAACTTCCTAGTTCAAGTAATTGATTAGATTCAATCCACCCCTGCACAGCTCTATGCGATTGTGCGGATAAATTCACAATTACTGGCCTCTCTATGGCCCACTCAAATATTCTATCTGCCTTATTTGCCTGTCGTTCGTTCTCACTAAACACAGCATACTTACATATTTCCTTATATACCCCTGCCACATCTGGATTCGATCTATCTGTCTCCACTGGTACAAATGGGATTCTCTTATCCAGACAATACTGAATCATTGTCCTGGCAAAGAGAGATTTTCCTACCCCGCCTTTTTCACCATCCACAAAATGAATCGTCGGCATTACAGCCACCTCTAATAACTTATTAAACCCTGATACATCTTTCCCAAAATAAGAACTTTTTGGCCGTTGCCGCCTAGTTGTTTTGGTGGTTTTATGAGAAAGTATAACCGTGATTTGGATATAGTTTTAATAATGCTTGCAAATCGGATACACTAACCATCTGAAGAGATTGCATTGCTGTAAAACCAAAAATAATAGTACGTTTTTACTATAAAAGGGATAGGTCAAAATTTTCACAATAGTTTTGACCTATCCCTAATTAAGGATTCCCAATGCAATGGCAAATCCGCGCCTCAATTGAGAAATTTTTCTCTAACAAACTATAGTAGGGTGGACATTGTAATGCCCACCCTACAAGCTAGCTTTTCAGCAAACGAACTTAAGATTAACCCAAATCGAAAAGCAAGATTTCGCCGCCGATGTTGGTGCTAATTTCTAGCTGTTCTTCGCCATTGATTTGCACACCATCACCGGCTCTGAGTTCTTCGCCATTTAGGTTAACTATGCCTCGCGCTATTTGTAACCAGGCATAGCGATCGCTTTTGACTTGATAATTGACAACATCACCTGACTCTAAAACAGATGTGTATAATTCAACATCTTGGTGAATTGTCACAGCACCATCGCGCCCATCTTTAGAGGCAATTAAGCGGAGTTTACCGCGCTTTTCTTCCAGAGGAAAAGCTTTTTGTTCATATCTTGGCGTTATTCCTTCTCGATCGGGAAGAATCCAGATTTGCAGTAAGTGCAGTGGTTCAGTTGGTGAAGGATTAAATTCGCTGTGGCTGATTCCAGTTCCAGCACTCATAATTTGGGCATCACCGGGGCGAATTACCGAACCAGTCCCCAAGCTGTCTTTATGCTCTACAGCACCTTCTAAGACATAAGTGAGGATTTCCATGTCACGATGACTATGGGTAGGGAATCCAGCACCGGGGGCGATGCGATCGTCGTTAATCACGCGCAGAGAGCGAAATCCCATACGGTTGGGATCGTAAAAACTACCGAAGGAAAATGTGTGATAACTATCGAGCCAGCCCATTTTCGCGTGACCACGGGCATTGCGATCGTGAATTAAGTGGGTAATTGTATTTTGAGACATAAATTTACCTCTTTGTTAATGAGTATTTAGTTAGGAACGACTCAATTTTGGATTTTAGATTTTAGACTTTCATGCGGAACGCTAGCGTTAGCGAAGCTTTAGCTTTAGCGATACGCTCAGTGAACGATTTTAGATTGCAGGAAAAATCTAAAGTTGGCATTTGAAATCAAAACGGAATTAGCATACTTTTTCACTCACCTAATAATTTATTCAAGTTTAAGTATTAATTTTGATGGATCGCTTGTTGAAGATATTGGTGAACTTTTTGACTTCGTTTTGAACTATTTCAATAGTAAGGTATATACATATAAATGAAAAGTACGCACTTAAAAGTGACGTACTTACCAAAAAGATACTATTAGATTTAAGAAAGACTACTTTTCTCAGAAGTGCTTATTTTACAGCAGCAGGAATCTTTTGAGTTTTAGTAGTACCAGCGTTACCATTCTCTTCTTTGATTTCTGCTATTTGTAGATGAGCTTCTAAGAACCAGAGTCGTTTGTCAATGGTACGAGAAATTTCGGTGTAAAGATCGGCGGTATCGAGGTCGTCTAATTCATCAGTTTTTGCGATCGCTTCTCTAAGATGTTTTGCATAGAGTGCATAACGATCTGACAAAGCTGTGACGTGATCTTTACCATCCAAAATATCTAAGGGATATTCTGGCAGAATTGAATTACTAGCTGCGGCGCGGGCTGTTCCAAAAGCGTATCCGCCTAAAGCTGTAATGCGTTCAGCTACTAAATCGATGTATCCTTCCAATTCCCCAGCAAGTTCATCAAATAATAGGTGTAGCTGATAGAAGTCAGTTCCTTTAACATTCCAGTGCGCTTGCTTTGCTTGGGTTTTTAAATCCGAAGTAGCTGCTAAGGTTTGGTTGAGAAGTACCACGATTTGAACTCTCGCTTTGGCGGGAATGTCAATGCGGGTAGGGTACAAACGTGATGTAATGCTGTTGTCGCTCATGGGTCTTACGTTGTTAATGCCTTTTAAATCTAACTTTACAGATATTGGCTGGTTGTGCGAAACTCTCTGACGATGGATTGTATTAATGCCTGAATGTGTTACTGTTTAAGGCTTTATACCATTTGAAATTTTAGATTAGTCAAGTTAAAAATTGCATTTAGATGCGATGGTTTTCTATGGTATTAAATGTACCACCGAAAAGGCGATCGCGAATTACATCATTCTGCAAAAAGTCATGGGGAAAACCCAGTTCAATTTTGCTAACTTCATCTAAGCGTTGCAGATGTTCGGGCGAAAGGCTGATATCTAAAGAAGCTAAGTTATCTTGAAACTGCGTTAATTTACGTGCCCCAATTATGGGAATAATCACACCACTTTGAGCTAGTAACCAAGCTAATGCTACCTGTGAGGGTGTGTGACCAATTTCTGATGCAACTTCACTAACAACTTGAGCGATCGCTAAATTCCGTTCTGAAATACTTCCTAAGCCTGGATTTGTTAATCGTCCTTGTTCATCACCTGCTTGAGGAGGCTGATTATACTTACCTGTTAGCACACCGCCACCCAAGGGCGACCAAGGTGTTACCGCCAAATCAAAAGCTTTAGCCATTGGTAGCAAATCACGCTCTGGTGTTCGCTGAATTAAACTATACTCAATTTGCAGCGCGACAAACTGCGTCCATCCTTGAAACTGAGCAATAGTATTTGCTTGAGAAACGATCCAAGCAGGTGCGTCAGAAATGCCAATGTAAAGTACTTTACCTTGACGAACTACATCATCAAGCGATCGCAAGACTTCTTCAATAGGTGTTGTGAAATCCCAAGCGTGCAACCAAAATAAATCAATGTAATCGGTGTTCAGCCGTTTCAGACTACCTTCCAAAGACTGAAT
This sequence comes from Nostoc sp., assembly GCF_036917775.1. Classification (GTDB taxonomy): domain Bacteria; phylum Cyanobacteriota; class Cyanobacteriia; order Cyanobacteriales; family Nostocaceae; genus Nostoc. The sequence goes on along the minus strand of NZ_JBALEQ010000101.1, from coordinate 39,811 downwards.
TAAGTTCTTGCGATGGTTTCCACTGGCGTTAGGGTCGCCTTTTTTGTCATTCATCCGCAAGGGAAAGGAATATTTTGTCGCAACTACAAAGCGTTCTCGTTCTTTTGCGATCAACTCACCAACAATTTTTTCACTGCTACCATCGGTATAACCGTTGGCGGTGTCAATGAAATTTCCCCCTGCTTCTGTATATGTATCAAAGATTTTACGACTTTCATCAACAGATGCACCCCAACCCCAATCTTCACCAAAAGTCATGGTTCCCAAGGAGAGTTCAGAGACTCTTAATCCGCTTTTGCCTAAGAGTTTGTATCTCATGAATATTTTCTCTTTAACGAAAAAACAATGCAAATACCATTACAAAGGCATGATAACAAAGGTTGTCATTTGTCCTTTGTCATTGGTCATTGGTCATTGGTCATTGGTCATTAGTAAGGGATTTAAGCCTCTTTACGTTTCATAATATACTTGGGGTTTTTTGCACTAACTTACTTTAGTGAAGCAAGAGCGATCGCTATAGTTTTCTACGCTAAAATAATTATTTTTATGAACTACTATGTAATCTACGACGGAAATTGTAATCTCTGCGTTACTTTAGTGCAATTTCTAGAAACCTTAGACAAGGGAAAGTTATTTCGCTACGCTCCCATGCAAGATGAGCAGACACTTTTACAGTGGGGAATTACAGCTCAAGATTGTGAACAGGGGATGATTTTAATTGATGGCAATGAACCTCAAAGACGTTGGCAAGGTAGTAACGCAGCTGAAGAAATTGGGCGATTATTGCCAGTAGGAAGTGTATTTGTAGACGCTTATCGAGCCTTACCGGGGATGAAATGGGCAGGCGATCGCTTTTACGAACAAATCCGCGATAACCGCTACACCATTTTTGGTAAGCGTTCTAATACTTATGAGTCGTCTTACTGTGTTGATGGTAGCTGCAAACCAATTTAAACCACGGCAAGTAGAAGACGCGATAAATCGCCGCCTCTACAATAGTCAGCCTTTTGTAGAGACGGCGATTTATCGCGTCTTTGTGATGATTTATCGCGCCTTCGGAACTAAATTTGTCATTAGACAGAATTTGTTCTGCTAAAAAATCCGCCTCCAGGTGCTAGCAAAAAGTCTGGTAGACGAACCATTATGCTATCTGGCGTGTTTGTAAACATTGTGCAATCAATGTTGCGATCGCCTCCGGTGGGCGGGTACGCCATCGCACGACAATTCGGCACAACATACTGACGGGAGGGATACTGCGTGAGAATTGGTGCTAACTACTTGGGTAATGGAGAATGTGAATTTACAGTTTGGTCGCCGCTATTAGATAGCGTCACTGTAAAAACTTTGACACCACAGGAGCAGGTTATTCCCCTCAAGCCTCAGTCTGAGGGATACTGGCACGCGAAAGTAAATGATGTGTATCCAGGCACGCTTTATCGGTATGTCTTGAATGGCCAAGACGCTTTTGCCGATCCCGCGTCGCAGTATCAACCTGAAGGAGTGCATGGCCCGTCTCAAATTGTCGATCATCAATTTGAGTGGACTGATGAAGGGTGGACTGGTATCCCTGTGGAGTCGATGATTTTTTACGAACTCCATGTTGGGACATTCACACCTGAAGGAACTTTCACCGCGATTATTTCTCGTTTACCGGAACTTAGGGAACTGGGAATTAATGCAATTGAAATCATGCCAATTTCCCAGTTTCCGGGAGACACCCATATAGAAGCGTCTCTGGCATATCGCAACTGGGGCTATGATGGCGTTTACCCTTATGCGGTGCAAAATTCTTATGGTAGCCCAGCCGAACTGAAGCAACTGATAAATGCTTGCCACAAACACAATATCGCCGTGGTGTTGGATGTGGTGTATAACCACTTTGGGCCAGAAGGCAACTATATGAGTCAGTTCGCACCTTACTTCACTAAAACCTATAAAACGCCTTGGGGCGAAGCGCTGAATTTTGATGATGCCCATAGTCAGGGTGTGCGAAATTATTTTATCGAAAATGCGCTTTACTGGTTGCGCGAGTTCCACATTGACGCATTGCGGCTTGATGCTATTCAAGCAATTTATGACTTGGGGGCGAAGCATTTCTTATGGGAACTGGCGGAAGCAGTTCATCATTTTTCACAACAAGGGCAAAAATGGAAACGCCATTTAATTGCCGAAAGTGACTTGAATAATCCGCAAATTATTCGTCCAGCAGAATTGGGTGGATATGGTCTTGATGCCCAATGGAGTGATGATTTTCACCATTCATTGCACGCACTCTTGACAGGCGATCGCCAAGGATATTATCAAGATTTTGGGCAAACTGCTCAGTTGGCAAAAGCTTATGAAGATACTTTTGTCTACGATTGGAAGTACGCACCACACCGCAAGCGATTTCATGGCATATCTTGCCGCGATCGCAATTTATCACAGTTTGCAATCTGCATTCAAAATCACGATCAAATCGGCAATCAAATGAAAGGAGAACGCCTCACTCAGAGGATCTCTTTTGAAGGATTGAAGTTAGCTGCTGGCGCTGTGCTGCTATCACCCAATTTACCCCTGTTATTTATGGGAGAAGAATATGGTGAAACAGCACCCTTCATTTATTTTGTCAGTCACTCCGATCCAGATTTAATTCAAATGGTGCGAGCCGGACGCAAAGAAGAATTTGAAGCATTTCACTATGCAGACGATCCCCCAGATCCCGAATCGGCGGAAACTTTCCTAAAGTCTAAACTCAATTGGCAATTACGTCATGAAGGTAAGCACAAAGTTCTGTGGGATTGGTATCGTCAGTTAATTAATTTACGCAAGACGCATCCAGCCCTTTTAAATCAAGATCGCAACTCTATCAAAGCAACTAACGATGAAGATAAGCAGTTAGTTATCGTGCGTCGTTGGTGCGAATCAAGTGAACTAATATTTGTGATGAATTTCAATTCGTCTCCAGTCACAGCGACTCTACCAATTCAGCATAATGCTAATAAATTACTGGACTCTGCTGATACCTCATGGTCTGGGCCTGGTTCTGAAGCAGATGAACATCTGTCTGCGGGAAAAGAAGTGAAATTACAACCTACGAGTTTAGTACTCTATGAAAAAGAATGAGGGGGATAGTTAAAACTTCAAGTTTCAGCCTTATAACCTCAACGTTCGAGCAAAAAGGTTCAACGTCCGAGTAAAAAGGTTCAACGTCCGAGCAAAAAGGTTCAACGTCCGAGCAAAAAGGCTCAACGTCCGAGCAAAAAGGCTCAACGTCCGAGCAAAAAGGTTCAACGTCCGAGCAAAAAGGTTCATCGTCCGAGCAAAAAGGTTCATCGTTCGAGTAAAAAGGTTCAACGTCCGAGCAAAAAGGTTCAACGTCCGAGCAAAAAGGCTCAAATTCCCCCACCTCTAAATAAGTTTCAGATAAGATCCCCCCGCCTGCGGCGACCCCCTTAAAAAGGGGGTAAAGATTAGAAGAAGCCCCCCTTTTTAAGGGGGGTTGGGGGGATCTCCGAAAGACAAACACGTTAACCGAACCATATCCCCCATCTCTTATCACAACAAACTCATGCGAATTCCTACCGCTACTTATCGAATTCAGTTTACACCCCAGTTTGGCTTTGACAACGCTAAAGCGATCGCGGCTTATCTAGCAGATTTGGGTATTTCTGATTTATATGCCTCCCCCATTTTCAAGGCACGATCTGGGAGTACCCACGGTTACGATATAGTCGATGCCACTCAACTTAACCCAGAACTGGGAACTAATGAATCTTTTGATGAATTAGTTAGCGAAGTCCAATCCCTTGGTATGGGCTGGTTACAGGATATTGTGCCAAACCACATGGCCTATAGCAGCGAAAACGATTACTTGATGGACGTATTGGAACACGGCCCAGATTCTAGCTATACAGACTACTTCGACCTTTCTTGGAACGCCCCTTTTGGCGATCGCCAAGAGCGAATTCTTGCTCCTTTACTGGGAGATTTCTATGGTGCATCCCTAGAAAACGGACACATTCAACTACAATATGAACAAAACGGTTTAACTGTAAACTATTACAGCTTAAAACTGCCGTTACGATTAGAGTCTTACACAAAATTTATTACCCATAATCTGGGCAAACTCACACGAACACTCGGACGCAATCACCCTGATTTTATTAAACTATTGGGTATTTTGTATATTCTCAAAAGTGTGCCCTCAGAAGTTGCAGGAAAACAGCGACAAGACCAAATTGCATTTATTAAAGGATTGGTTTGGGAACTTTACACCACAAATGATGCCATCCGCGAGTTCATTGACGAAAATATCCAAACCTTCAACGGAGAACCAGGTAATTCAGAGAGCTTTAACTTGCTAGATGAATTACTCAACGATCAATTTTACCGTCTCGCTTTCTGGAAAGTTGGGGCGGAAGAAATGAACTACCGCCGTTTCTTTACCGTTAATGAACTTATTTCCGTTAAAGTTGAAGAAGTGCGAGTTTTTAATAATACCCATAGTCTCATTCAAAAGCTGGTTGAAGAGGGCAAATTTACAGGCTTACGCATCGATCATATTGATGGACTCTATAACCCAATCCAGTATCTACAAAGGCTCCGAGAAAAGACGGGAGATGTTTATATTACGGTCGAGAAGATTTTAGAAATCACCGAAGACCTGCCGGAAAACTGGGAAATTGAAGGTACATCGGGATATGACTTTCTTAACTATGTAAATGGTGTATTTTGTCAAACTGAAAATGAATCATCCTTCGATAAAATTTATCAAAACTTTATTGGTTCTAGAGTAGATTATTCCTCAGTAGTGAAGGATAAAAAGCACCTAATACTAGAAAAGAATTTAGCGGGTGATATTGACAATTTGGCTCTTTTGTTAAAGAACATTTCCAGCAAATACCGCTATGGCAATGACTTTACCCTGAATGGCTTGAAAAGAGCGATCGCAGAAGTTTTGACCCTGTTCCCGATTTACCGTACATATATTACACCAGATGGGATTGGGGAGAGCGATCGCGCTACCATTCAAGAAGTAATTCGCCAAGCCAAAGAACAAACGCCCCTGTTACAGCATGAACTGACCTTTATTGAAAAGTTAATGCTACTAGAGTTTGATAACTCTCTGACTCAAACAGAACGGGAGCAGTGGATATATTTTGTCTTGCGGATGCAGCAATACAGCGGCCCGCTAATGGCCAAGGGTGTAGAAGACACGACATTATATGTTTACAATCGCTTGCTGTCGCTGAATGAAGTCGGGGGAAATCCCGGTCATTTTGGGATCGATTTAGCCAAATTTCATGCCTTTAACAAACAGCACCAAGCAACCTGGCCTCACACAATGAACACCACAGCTACCCACGACACCAAACGCGGCGAAGATGTGAGGGCTAGATTGAATGTATTGTCAGAAATCCCTGATGAATGGGATCAGCAGGTGAATACCTGGAGTGCGATTAATCGAGGAAGTCGCAGTCATCGCCACGGGTTTGCTATGCCCGATCGCAACGATGAGTATTTTCTCTATCAAACCCTAGTAGGGGCATTTCCCTTTGCGGAACAGGAACACGCATCTTTCGTAGAACGGGTGAAGGATTATATAATTAAGGCAATTCGAGAAGCGAAAGTGCATACAGCATGGTTGCGACCTGATAGCGAGTATGAAGAAGCCTGTACTTCCTTCATTGAAAAGGTACTAGATCCTTCAATCTCCAAAGAATTTCTAGAAGCCTTTCAACCCTTTCAGCAGCGAATTGCAGAGTATGGTATCTTCAATTCCCTTTCCCAAACTCTGCTGAAGATTACCGCACCCGGCGTACCCGATTTATACCAAGGAACAGAACTTTGGGAACTCAGCCTAGTCGATCCAGACAATCGCCGTCCGGTGGATTTTGAACAGCGACGTACTTACTTAAACGACATCCGCGAACAAGCCAAAACAGATATTCTCGGACTAATTCAGGAGTTGCTAAACGATAAAACGGACGGCAGAATCAAACTGTTTTTAACGGCTCAATTACTCAAAGCCAGAACAAACTATGTCTTATTATTCCAGGATGGCGACTATCTGCCCTTAGAAGTTCAGGGAACTCACGCTAATCACATCATCGCCTTTGCACGACGAGAAGGGAATCAAACAGCGATCGCGATCGCGCCTCGCTTTTTAACCAGCCTCATCCAGCCTGAAGACAACCCCTTGGGTGAGCCAATTTGGCAAGATACCTACCTACAATTACCCTCTGGAACTTCCCCCACCTGGACAAACATTTTAACTGAACAACCTTTACAGGCTACAGAAACCCTATCTATCGGATCTGCCCTTGCCCATTTTCCAGTTGCTCTGTTAGTTAGTAGTGCAGAATGAATCTGTTTTACGTCTGACAATTCAGCAGTCCACGAAAAACCTAACCCCCAACTCGTCGCGGGAAGGGGGAAAATCTAAAGTCTTTCTCCTTCTAGGCTACGGTGTACATACAAGTCCTATTACCCCCCTCAATCCCCCCTTATAAAGGGGGGAAGCCGGAAATCTAGTTAAAGGCTACGGTTGTACACACAAGTCCTATTACCCCCCTCAATCCCCCCTTATAAAGGGTGGAAGCCGGAAATCTAGTTCCCTCCCCTTTATAAGGGGAGGGTTAGGGTGGGGTAAAACCTTGGTTAATCAGCTATTTCAGGCTTGTGTGTACACGGTAGCCTTCTAGGAGAGACGTTTTCCAGATACCGTAAAAACTCCGCGTCCCTCTGCGTTAAAAAAATTCCTCCAAAACTCCTCAACACCCCGCCAAATTAAATTATGACCACTCCCCCACAACTTAGTACCACGCAGATAAACAAAGTGCGCTTCCATATCAAAAAAACGTGGAAAACCTTAACGCGATCGCACGAACACTTATTACAATCTGCCAAAGATACCAAACTAGACCACAAAACCGACACTCCCTGGATTGTCTACATTTCCCCCTTAGAAGATTATCCCAACATTCAGCGTGTGTTAGAGCGATCGCTATATCCCAAAGATATGCAACAGCTACAAATTCGCACTTTGCCGTCAGAAGTGGAAGCGATTAAAGAGCATGGCTTACTATACCTACCAGGCCCTTATGTCGTACCAGGTGGTCGATTTAACGAAATGTATGGCTGGGACAGCTACTTTATATTACTGGGACTTTTGCACGATGAAGAATGGGATCTAGCGCAAAGCCAGGTAGACCAATTATTGTACCAGGTAAAGCATTACGGTACTATCCTCAATGCTAACCGAACTTATATGCTGTCGCGATCGCAACCCCCTGTCCTCAGCATGATGGTTTTGGCATTATTTCAGCACACCCAGGATGAAGAGTGGTTGAGGACAACCGTACCACTGCTAGAACAATTTTACTATTACTGGGTAGTACCGCCCCATCTGAATCCCGGAACCGGCTTATCCAGATTTTATGCCTTTGGCGAAGGCCCCGCGCCAGAAGTCGTGTTCTCCGAGCGAGATGAGGAGGGAAAAAGCCACTATGATCGCGTCAAGGAATATTACCAAACCTTTGACGTTGAAGATTACGACGTTAATCTTTACTACGATCGCGAAAATGACAAACTGACCCACCTATTTTACAAGGGCGATCGCACCATGCGCGAGTCCGGTTTTGATATCACCAACCGATTTGGCCCCTTCAGTGCTGATATCCTCCACTATGCTCCTGTGTGCCTCAACAGTTTGCTGTATCAGGTAGAACAAGACTTGGCGCAAATTAACGCTGTTTTGGGGAACGAACAACTAGAAAAACAATGGCGCGATCGCGGCGAATATCGGCGCGATCGGATCGATCAATTTCTCTGGAATGAAGAACGAGGACTCTATTGCGACTATCACTTCCAGAGTGGAAAACGCCGTTGCTACGAATTTGCCACCACATTCTATCCCCTGTGGCTGGGTATTTCTTCTCAAGCCCAAGCCCAGCGTGTTGTGGAAAATCTCTCTTTGTTTGAAGCCCCAGGCGGAATTCTTACCAGTACTCATATCACCGGAAATCAGTGGGATGCTCCCTTCGGTTGGGCACCATTGACATTCATTGCTGTCCAGGGACTTCACCGTTATGGGTTTCATACAGAAGGCGATCGCATTGCCAACAAATTTCTAGCGATGGTAATTAAAGAATTCGAGCGTCACAACACCCTAGTTGAAAAATATGATGTTGAGCGCTGTTCTGCCAACGTTTCCGACGAAATCTCCTTTGGATATAGTTCTAACGAAGTTGGTTTCGGCTGGACAAATGGAGTCATCCTGGAACTTTTAGCAGCCCGTGGGAAAAAAGTTTAAATAAAAGGCGTGAGTTTTTTCCTCACGCCTTTATCTGTATTTCTTACACTTGACTCTATATTGATTATGTATATAGCAGTCCTAAATCATTTATGAACAATAAGATCCCCAACTTCTTTGAGAAGTTGAGGATCTTAGCCTCTCGATTTTCACAACTTATTTGGGATTGCTATAGTTGAATGAAATTTAAATGGGACACTATCAGTATCCAGCCCACTCCTATCAACAGAGATTTTTATATTCAGCACCTAATTATTATCATCTTTACGCTTATCGTAAGGCTCACCTGTAAAAGGTTGCACGCCTGTAGCAGGATAAGCGTCATCATTAGGTCCAAAAATCCGCATTGCAGCTTCAGAAATATACTTGGTTATGTTCGCAATAATTTGGGAAATAGCCATAATATTGGACTCCTTTTTCGAGTCGTTTGAATTGTGCTATCTATACTCTAATACTGATATTCAATGCTGGCTCTTATTCTCAATATATTGAGACTATATGCAATGTTTATTCAGATAACTTTGCAATACTTTAGCTTGTGATAAAAACAAATTTTTCCCTTTGATTCTAATTGTAACATAGTTGTTTCTCCAACCCCATTTGGGAAAATAGCGAAGCAAAACAAAGGATATTGTTTCCCTTCATTTGCCGCCTTGTCCATTAACATTATTGCTAGCTATTACTATTAAAAAACATTAAGTATTTTATGAAGTTAGTATTAATTTGCCTATCAATCTACTGTTATATGGCAATCTCAGACAATATACTTGCAGGGAGTTGACATTATTTATGGTAAATATTACCATAAATAAAAGAAGCATCTTGTAAGGAAGCTCTTGCATGACAACTTTGCCAGATTTGGACTATGTATATAAACAGCAAAGCCAGCAGAACCAGGAACTAAACCTTTCTGCCGATGACTACAGCTTGCTGACCGACCTTTACCAGTTAACGATGGCAGCTTGTTACACAGGCGAAGGTATCGAACAACGACGGGCCAGCTTTGAATTGTCTGTCAGACGATTGCCAGAGGGTTTTGGTTATTTAATTGCAATGGGGCTAACGCAAGCATTGGAATATTTAGCCAAAATCCGCTTTAGTTCCGCGCAAATTGCGGCGTTACAAGCAACGGGAATTTTTGCTCATGCAAGCGATCGCTTTTGGTCACTTTTAGCTGAGGGGAAATTTACTGGTGATGTTTGGGCAGTACCAGAAGGGACAGCTGTGTTTGCCAATCAACCACTGTTACGAGTGGAAGCACCCCTTTGGCAAGCACAATTAGTAGAAACTTACCTTTTAAATACGATTAATTACCAGACTTTGATTGCCACAAAGGCAGCACGGTTAAGGGATGTAGCGGGAGAATCAGCAACACTTTTAGAATTTGGCACCAGACGAGCATTTAGTCCCCAAGGATCTTTATGGGCGGCGCGGGCGGCGTTGGCGGGTGGGTTAGATTCAACCTCCAATGTGTTAGCAGCGCTACAACTAGGACAACAGCCAAGTGGTACGATGGCGCACGCCCTGGTGATGGCGCTGTCAGCAATAGAAGGCACTGAAGAACAAGCCTTTAGTGCATTTCATCGATATTTTCCGGGTGCGCCGTTACTGATTGATACTTACGATACCGTTGCTGCTGCCCAGCGCTTGGCTGAAAAAGTAAATTCCGGGGAAATGCAATTAACAGGAGTGAGATTGGACTCAGGAGATTTAGTTACCTTATCAAAGCAGGTGCGATCGCTCCTTCCTGGTGTGCCAATTTTTGCTAGTGGCGACTTGGATGAGTGGGAAATTGCCAGATTAAAAGCTGCTGGGGCGCAAATTGATGGTTACGGATTGGGAACGCGATTAGTTACAGGTTCGCCTGTAAATGGAGTCTATAAACTTGTAGACATTGATGGTATCCCAGTGATGAAGCAGTCTAGTGGTAAAGTTACTTATCCAGGGCGCAAGCAGATTTTTCGTTCGTTTACGGGAGGTAAGGTAAAAGCAGACAGGTTAGGACTCTTAGGTGAAATTCCTTTGAACGAAGAACCTTTGTTGCAGTTAGTAGTGCAAGAAGGTGAACGGGTGCAGCCGTTGGAGTCGTTGGCAACAATTCGTCAGCGTACAGCAGCCTCAGTTGCCAGTTTGCCACAACAAACACGGCTTTTGGATCATCCTGTAGCTGTAGAAGTGGAGATTTCTGAGGCGTTACAGGTGTTGACTGAAGAGACTGAGAAACGAACCGTAGAGGCACAGAGAAGCCAATGCGTTGGGCGGGTTCCCCGACTTGAAGCACCTGGTACAACACAGAGGTAAGAAGTACTCTTTCAGTCTACGAATTACGAATTACGTTAGCGCAGCGTTAGCGAGTCCTCGAGCGTCATTACGAATTATTATGAGAGTTGCTTTGTTTGGTACTAGTGCCGATCCACCAACTGCGGGACATCAAAAAATTCTGAGTTGGTTGTCTGAGCGTTATGATTGGGTAGCGGTTTGGGCGGCGGATAATCCGTTTAAGTCTCATCAAACACCCTTAGAACATCGGGCGGCAATGTTGCGACTGTTGATTGCGGATATAGACGCGCCAAGGCACAATATTGCTTTGGAACAAGAATTAAGTAGCTTCAGAACACTGGAAACAGTAGAAAAAGCCAAGCTTACTTGGGGTGAAGACGCTGAATTAACGATGATTATTGGTTCAGATTTACTGAATCAGCTACCACGTTGGTATCGCATTGAAGATTTGTTACAGCAAGTGCAACTACTGATTGTACCCCGACCCGGATATGCCATAGATGAGTCTAGTTCAGAGGTAGTACAAAAGCTGGGAGGGAAAATTGCGATCGCTAGTCTGACCGGTCTAGATGTTTCCTCAACAGCGTACCGCGAACATGGAGATCCCCAAGCCCTCACAGCCCCTGTAGTTGCCTATATTAATCGAGAGCATTTGTACGAATGCCAGGACGTTCACCAAAAAAGATACCAACTCCGTTAAACCAACAACCTTTGGCCGATTTCAAGGTTGGTGTTGATAATGTAATTTTTTCTGTAGATACTGTACAAAATCGGCTGTTAGTTCTACTCGTAATGCGACAGCAAGAACCATTTTTAAATCATTGGAGTCTTCCCGGTACTTTAGTGCGTCCGGGAGAGTCTTTAGAGGATGCCGCCTATCGCATTATGGCAGAGAAAATTAAGGTCAACAATCTCTACTTAGAACAACTCTATACATTTGGGGGGCCGAATCGCGATCCACGGGAAGCAACTGATAGTTATGGTGTGCGTTATCTATCAGTTAGTTACTTTGCCCTAGTGCGATTTGAAGAAGCCGAATTAATTGCCGATCGCATGACTGGTATAGCTTGGTATCCAGTAAAACAAGTGCCGCAGTTAGCTTTTGACCATAATGAAATTTTGGCTTATGGACACAGGCGATTACGAAATAAATTAGAGTATAGCCCGGTGGCTTTTGAAGTCTTGCCAGAAATGTTCACCTTGAATGATTTATATCAGTTATACGCCACAGTTTTAGGTGATAACTTTTCCGATTATTCTAATTTTCGAGCGCGTCTACTCAAGTTAGGTTTTTTATGCGATACCGGAATTAAGGTATCGCGGGGTGCTGGTCGTCCGGCTAGTTTGTATAAGTTTGATGCGGAAGCTTTTGCTCCCTTAAAAGATAAACCCTTGGTGTTTATTTAACCAATCACTTTACAGAGTCCAAATTCCTGTAATACCTTTCGGTTAAGATCCCCCCGCCTGTGGCGACCCCCTTAAGAAGGGGGTAGAAGAAAATTATAAGCCCCTCTTTTTAAGGGGTTCGGGGGATATTCAAAATATTAAAACGTTAACCGAACCGTATTGCAAAGTCAAAAGTCATAACTGACTCTTGACAAATGACAAATGACCAATGACTAATGACAAATAATATGAAAATTGCGATCGCTCAAATTAATCCTACTATTGGTGATTTGCTTTTAAATGCCCAAAAAATCCTAGAGGCGGCACAACGCGCAGCATCTAGTGGTGCGCGTTTGTTGTTGACACCAGAACTTTCTTTGTGTGGCTATCCACCAAGAGATTTATTACTAAATCCTAGTTTTGTGGAAGCGATGAGCATCACTTTACAAAACTTGGCTCAAGATTTACCACCAAATTTAGCTGTGTTGGTAGGAACTGTTGAACCGAACCCCAATGCACATATTAGTGGCGGTAAAACCTTATTTAACAGCATGGCTTTGTTAGAGAATGGCCAGGTTAAGCAAGTTTTTCACAAGCGACTTTTGCCTACTTATGATGTATTTGATGAACGTCGCTATTTTGAACCAGGGTTACAAGCTAATTATTTTACTTTAGATAATATCGATATTGGCGTAACTATTTGCGAAGACTTATGGAACGATGAGGAATTTTGGGGCAAACGGAGTTACGCAGTAAATCCAATTGCTGACTTAGCAATTCTGGGTGTAGATTTGATTGTCAATTTGTCTGCTTCGCCCTACACAGTCGGCAAGCAACAGTTTCGAGAAACAATGCTCAGTCATAGTGCAGTGCGTTTTCAACAACCGATTATTTATGCTAACCAGGTTGGCGGAAATGACGATCTAATTTTTGATGGGTGTAGTTTTGCCTTAAATCGTCAAGGTGAAATTATGTCTCGCGCCCGTGGCTTTGATACCGATTTAATGGTGGTTGAATTTGATGAGGTAGAAAGCGATTTACTATTAGGTTCTGTAGCACCTGTCTATGAATCAGAAGATGAAGAAATTTGGCAAGCTTTGGTTTTAGGAGTGCGAGATTATGCTCGTAAGTGTCGCTTTTCTAAAGTAGCGTTGGGTTTAAGTGGCGGGATTGACTCTGCAATAGTAGCCGCGATCGCAACAGCTGCACTTGGTAAAGAAAATGTCCTTGGTGTCCTCATGCCTTCCCCTTACAGTTCGGAACATTCCATCAGTGATGCTTTGGCATTAGCTGAAAATTTGGGGATTAAAACTAATCTTTTACCAATTGGCGAGTTGATGCAAGGCTTCGATCAAACATTAGGTGATTTGTTTGCAGGTACTGAGTTTGGATTGGCTGAAGAGAATATCCAATCTCGGATTCGCGGTAATTTATTAATGGCGATCGCTAATAAATTTGGCTATCTGCTTTTATCTACAGGTAACAAGTCAGAGATGGCTGTGGGTTACTGTACTCTTTACGGCGATATGAATGGTGGGTTAGCGGTAATTGCAGATGTCCCGAAAACTCGTGTGTATTCACTTTGTCATTGGTTAAATCGCAATAATGAAATCATCCCGCAAAACGTCTTGACTAAAGCACCCAGCGCCGAACTCAAACCAGGCCAAGTGGATCAAGACTCTCTACCACCTTACGAAATTTTGGACGATATTTTACAACGCCTGGTTCACAACCACCAATCAGCAGTGCAAATTGTCGCAGCCGGTCACGATGCGGTGATTGTAGACAGAGTAATCCAAATGGTGGCGAGGGCTGAATTTAAACGGCGACAAGCACCCCCAGGTTTAAAAATAACCGATCGTGCCTTTGGAACTGGTTGGCGAATGCCAATTGCTAGTAACTGGGTTGGTATCAAAAAGGCTTACCAGGCTAAAACTACAGCTACACCTAACCTTAGTTTGTTGTGATGGACAAGATGCTCATCCGCAAATCAAGTAATTAGTTATCAAACCTCTTCCTGCCTTGAACTTTTATTAAAGTCTGTCCCTCTCCGCATCGGAGAAGGACAGGTTTTGCGTAGTAAAATCTTTTTTATTAGGCTGATTCAACTTGATATGAGCGCAGCAGATTTATTCCTAACCTTGCACAAGCTATCTCGTGCAGATAAACTCAAGGTCATGCAGTTCTTAGTTCAAGAATTAGCGACAGAAGAAGAAATATTGTCGTTACAGGCAGGGGTCACTTATCATGTGTGGTCTCCCTATAATTCCCATGAAGCTGCTAATAAACTAGCTGCACTGCTAGAAGAAGACAGGTAAACGATGATGCGATCCGAGCGCTTCACCTCAAAGCTTCATCATTCCACCTCTGAACTCGAAACTTGCACCTTTGAACATGAGTTGTCGAGTTAAAAGAGCGATCGCTAGACCTTTAACCCTCGAAGTTGCGCCTTTAACCCTCGAAATTGCACCTTTTATCCTCGAAGTTGCGCCTTTTATCCTCGAACTTGAGCCTTTTATCCTCGAAGTTGCACCTTTTATCCTCGAAGTTGCACCTTTTATCCTCAAAGTTGCACCTTTAACCCTCATCATTCTGCTTCTGAACTTAAAGCCTACATCTCAGAACAAAAATTATCGAGTCAAAAGGGCGTAAGTCTAGCCAGTTGGAGACATTGCTCAATCTCTAAACCCAACCAATAGGTTATTTTTACTCATCTAAACGCTGTGCGATCGCATTCAGCAATATCTCAAAGTCTGATTTGCTGTGAATATCAGGGGTAAGCGTGTTCATATCTTTTAGCAGGTTAGTCAGTTCTGCGATCGTGTTGCGAATCTCGGTGTATTGGTCAATTTCTTCTCGAAATCCCTGTAAATTAGCTGCATTAACGCCTTTCATCCCTTCATCTAATTCTTTAATTTCGTCTTCCCAATGCTTAATATATTTAAGTCTGGCAACAGGTTTATAAATTTGGGCATCCGCTAACACAATCGGGAAAATTCGATTATAAAATTCACCATTTTTAGCAATTTGCACTAGCTCAAACATACAATTGGGAGATTTTAAATACTTGTCGCTAATAACTGCGATCGCGCATTTACCGCGTCCAATCCGTTCCATGAAGGCTTTAATTAGTCCTTTGTACCCCAAATCGCGTTTATCCCTGATGATTTTGATTCCTTTTGCCTGCAAAGTCTCATCTAATTGATTGACAAATTGCTCACTTTCTCCGCCCCAAGCATAAGAGATGAAAATTTCCTTCTCGAATTCCATTGCAGATTGACTATCCATGATAGGTTTTTCTTCTTGATTGCTATCTCGTAACCGATGCGTCAATAATTCATCTCGCTTTCGTTCCAGTTCGTTTTGCAACTGTGCAACCTGGGGGTTGAGTTCCTTATCTGGTCTATCGGATTGGAACATGACATCATCAATTAACCTGCGGACATCCACCATTTGGCGGGTTTTCCTGCATTGAATCAGGTAAGCACCATCATCTAGGAACTCATGCAGTTCGTTCAGAGGATAACTATAAGGAGTTTGGCTTCCTTCACATTTTTCGCAGTTACAAGGAACTAGGGTTTGATATTGCAAACGTTCATAAGAGTTGTGGATTTTTTCGAGTTCGTGGGTGATGACTGCCATCAATTCTTTTTTACGGTTTCCGGCTACACGGATTTTAATTTCCCGTTGATTGTAGTTTTCAATGATTTCTGCACGAGTTTGGTCTTTGTTGAGAACAACACCGTTTTTCCAAACGAGTTTTTGCTCTTCAATCCAAGGGTGTGTCTCAACAATAAAACGGGTGATAATGCCTTTGGGCATGAATGTATAGGTGTAGCGCAGGATTATATTGTTGCGATCGTCCCAAGTATAATTAGCTTTTTCAATGGAGAGCAATTGAGGCGCAATATAAATGTCACGGCGGCCAGGAATTTCGTAGCAAAGCTTGAACCGCATCATTAATTGCAGGAGTTCATCTTGCATATCTGCATATTCGCCGTCTTGCCAAATATCTTTGAGGTTTTCTTTGGTAAAACAACCTAGCTTTTGCTTGACAGTTTGACTGTCCAAAACTTTGTAGACGGCAGTTGTCCCCCATTCCGGTTTGAGGATTACGTAGTGTTTGAGTGTAGAATCGTCTTGAAAGTGGAGGCAAACGCCGAGGTCATGTAAATAGCTACTCAAGCGCAGCATATCTTTACGGTCAGTTAAATTATTTACTCGGCAAAGGTTACAGTATTCTTCAAAGCTGATGTAATTTCGGGAATCGTTCTCTAGGGCTGCTCTGACTCTTACCCAGAGTTTTGGTAGAGGTGTACCAACATGGTCAAGATTGCTGATGTATAGCTGAATAGCATCTTTAATCTCTGCTAAACCGCGATTAGTATCTAAATTGGTTGCCAGTATTTTCTCTAGATTGCTGAATTCTCCTCGTAACTGTCCTTCATCGACTTCGCACTGACGGTCTTGTTTTTCGTTTTTGATGATGATAACTGGACTCTTGTCGCTCAAGAGTTCGACAACCTTCAGCCACCAGTAAAAATCAGTATTTTCTTTGCGAGTATCGGCAACTAAGGCATATAGAGAACGCTTGCTGAGGAAAAACTGATGGGTTTCGTGGTAGATTGCCTGACCGCCAAAATCCCAGATGTTGACGCGAAAATCTTTGCCATTTGGCTGTGTAAAGTACCACTGGATCACCTCAATGCCTTCAGTTGATTTTTCATTCGTCTGGAGTTTATAGTTTTCGTCTTTGATTTTCTTGGCTAAAGAGGTTTTACCAGCTCCTCCTTCGCCAATAATCAAGAATTTTGCTTCGTAGAATGGTTCGGTTTCGGCTGGATCTTGCACCCGAAAATAGAAATCGAGAATTTCATTCACATCGCCTGGATCTTCGGATAAATTCTTCGACCCCAAAATCTCTGGTGGAATAGGGATTGGATTTCTACGAAGTTCCAATTTTTCCAGGTTTGACAGTTGCCTGATTTCCCTTGGGAGACTGCTCAGTTGATTGTTGTAGAGATTAAGGGATTGCAGGTTGGTGAGTTGGCTAATTTCCGGTGGCAGACTGCTCAGTTGATTACTGCGGAAGTCGAGGGATTGCAGGTTGGTGAGTTGACTAATTTCCGGTGGCAGACTACTCAGTTGATTACCGTCGAGGTCGAGGGATAGCAGGTTGGTGAGTTGGCCAATTTCCGGTGGCAGACTGCTCAGTTGATTACTGCGGAGGTCGAGGGATTGCAGGTTGGTGAGTTGGCCAATTTCCGGTGGCAGACTGCTCAGTTGATTACTGCGGAGGTCGAGGGATTGCAGGTTGGTGAGTTGGCTAATTTCCGGTGGCAGACTGCTCAGTTGATTGTTATAAAGGTTAAGCGATCGCAGGTTAGTGAGTTGGACAATTTCCTCTGACAGACTGCTCAGTTGATTACTGCGGAGGTCAAGGGTTTGCAATTTGGTAAGTTGAACAATTTCTGGTGGCAGACTGCTCAGTTGATTTTTATCGAAGTAGAGGTATTGTAGGTTGATGAGTTGTCCAAATTCCGGTGGCAGGCTGCTTAGTTGATTGTTGTGGAGGTTGAGAGTTTGTAAGTTAGTGAGTTGTCCAAATTCCGGTGGCAGGCTGCTTAGTTGATTGCTATAGAGGTAGAGGGATTGCAGGTTGGTGAGTTGTCCAAATTCCGGTGGCAAACTGCTCAGGTGATTGTTGTGGAGGTAGAGGGATTGCAGGTTGGTGAGTTGTCCAAATTCCGGTGGCAAACTGCTCAGGTGATTGTTGTGGAGGTAGAGCGATCGCAGGTTGGCGAGTTTTCCAAATTCCGGCGGTAAACTGCTCAGTTGATTACTCATGAGGTTGAGCGATCGCAGGTTGGTGAGTTGGACAATTTCTGCTGGCAGCGTTGTTAAGCTTTTCCCAGAAAGGTCTAATTCTGTTACCTTGTCTCTGGCAGCTTGTTCAATAATTTGCAGCAGTTCTTCGTTAGTCATTTGGGGTTTTACAGAGGCGATGTCTGACGATGAGTTGCTGCTTAAACGCGCAGCAGAGAAATTGAGCTAATTAATAATGTAGCTTGTATGAAGTATTGCATTGAAGCAATGTGCGATCTAGCAGCCAGAGAATATTTTTCACATCTTCCAGCACAACTTTATACTCATTATTTTTATGTATATCTTCTAAAAATTACGGAAGAAATTTCATATATATTCCCAATAAATAGTTTTTTCTTGAGTATCATCTCTGTGAATTTTTGCGTACCCAATCATAAATTAATAGTAAAAATTGTGACATTCTGCTTTAGACTGGAGTATTGTTTCAGACAACATCAATTTTTAAAATGATGTTTATACTTAGAAGTAAGTAAATGAAGACAGGTGCATAATGAAACTACAAGATTTCTTGGGAAAAGATGAGAAATGGTCATTTGATGCGATCGCTGAGGATGCAGACTTGGCTCGTCAGATTCAGATAATATTAATCGGCTTAGTTTTGCTGGAACCTCCAGCCGATGGCAAATTTGGCCCTGTTTCTGTGATAGCTCTCAAAAAATTTCAAGAATTAACAAAGACTGAAGAGATTGGCTTTTTAGGCGCAGTCACAGCCAAGGAACTGATTGAAACCAAAATAGACGATCTTCCTAAACCCCCCTTAAAACTAGGCAATGACATTGCTAGTAAGATTGTGAAATATATGCTAGCCAAAGGTTATCAGGTATTTACCAATCCCAAAGAATACAATATTGTTTATGTAGAAGGCATAGATGCAGACTGGACTCTCAACAGTGATACACCCAATGAATTTAACGATCGCCGGATTGTGATTGAAGTAGTAAATGGTGTTCCCAAAATCGTAGACCACTGGGAAGCAACTACAGAACCAGGAAAGTATTACACTTATAACCCGATGAATCCCAAAGGAGCCGCTAGGATTCAGTTTGGGCAATACAAAGCTTGGGCTGTTGGCACTCACGGCACAGCAGAGCCTCACGAAGCATTAGTGCAAGTTGGAGATATAACAGTTTGTAGAGATTTCAACCAAGATTTTAAACGGACTGGCGACAAACTTGATACAGGTGATAATTTTTACGTTAATCAACACTACGGCTTTGATTTTCCCCGGAATGATATTCGCCTTGCTAGTGCAGGTTGTTTAGTAGGACGAACCCGTGAGGGACATAGAGAATTTATGGCGATTGTTAAACAAGACCGCCGTTATGTCGCTAATCGCAAATATACTTTTTACGCTACCGTGATTCCTGGCGATGATTTACTAAAAACGTTTCCAGGATAAGGCAGGATAGCACAGATATGCTATCCCAATTTTTCTAACTTTGTTCTTGTGGTTGCCCTATCTGTGCTGTCAGCTTCTCTTTATCTTGTCTACGTTTTTTGGCGTAAAGTTGAATAGTGACTGCCATCAAAATAATCATGGCAAAAATAGCCCAAGCAGCGATATCTGTAGGGAGATTATTCTTAAATACAGCCAGCAAAACGATCGCTACTAACATAACTGTAGGTGCTTCATTTAAAGCACGCAATTGCTGACCACTCCAGCCACATTCCCCTACTGCTAACTTCTTCATCAGCCGAGCGCAGTAATGATGATAACCAATTAAAATAGCAACAAACAGCAGTTTTATATGTAACCAGCCCTCTTTTAAAACGTCTGGTTCAGTGGTTACTAAACCGATAGCCATTGCGATCGTTACATACATTCCGGGATTCGTGATGATGTAGTAGAGACGCTTTTCCATAATTTGATATTGATTTTTCAATATCGTTTGCGCTGGCTCAGGTTCAAGGTTCGCTTCAACGTGATAGATGAAAAGGCGTACTAGGTAGAACAAACCGGCAAACCAAACTACAAATCCGACAATATGAAATGCTTTAAACCAAGAATAAGCCATGAATACTCATCTCCTTTACTTGTGGTTGTGAACCATTTTTAGTGATAATAAAAAGTTCACAAATGTAGTCTGGAATAACATTATAAGTCTGGCAAAGATCCAGAATTTATTTCTTTTCCACAGATAAATCACCAGTGTTTATCTGTGGTTTCATTTTTATAATATCGATTTTTGCCAAAGGTATATTGTCAATGAGCATCTTTACGACGCACAAAGGGTAAAAGGTCTTCCAAAATCACCTCGTGGTAATGTTCTTGAGGATAATGTCCAACGTTATTAAGTTTTATTAATTCGGTATTTGGTGCTAAATCTGTAAATTTTTGGGCAACGTCTACAGATAACCAAGGGTCAATTACTCCCCATTGAATCAGAATTGGCTGTTGCCATTCTTTAAAACCAGATTCAATTTCGGTCATTGCTGAATCAAGCTGTAAATTGCGAATACTTGATAACAGACTCCGCCCAGATGAAGAACTTTTCAAAAATGGTTTTCGATAAATATCTAATTCCTTATCTCCTATGCGATAACGGCTACCACCTTCTAGGGTTCGGTCAACTAATAAAGGGTCTTGAGTCATTACTTCACCTACCAAAGGTAAACCCATTTGTTTAATTTTCCAGGGTAATTTGGCAGCAGTTGATATTGGTGTATTTAAAATAGCTAAGTTGGCAATTTGTTCTGGATGACGCAAAGCATATTGCAATCCTACAGAACCTAAAAAGCCTTGGACAACTAAAGAAAAATGTTCAAGTTCTAAAGCTCTGACAAATCCTTCTAAAGCTGTGATAAAAGCATCGGGAGTATAAGCAAAATCTCGTTTTTCTGGTTTTGCAGAAAAGCCGTAACCAATCCAATCTGGTGCGATCGCTCTTGTACCCTGATTCGCTAGAGCCGGTATAATATTACGCCAACTGTAACTTTGTGAAACTAAGCCGTGTAACAACAACACAGGCGCTAAGTCAGTTCTGCCGATTGGTAAAGATTCTCGATAAAACCATTCCAGTGAATCTACATTGATTTTATGTTCTGTTATTGACACGTTATATTCCTATATTGGTCATTTGTCATTTGTCATTGGTCATTTGTCATTAAGTCAAGAGTTAGGAATTCTTCTTCTGCTCCCCTGCTCCCTCATCCCTCTATTCCTTGAGAAATAATCATCTCACGAATCGCATAAGCTGTGGCGGGTGCTAGTAAAACGCCATTGCGATAGTGTCCGGTGGCTAGGAGGATGTTACTAAATCCTGGCAACTTACCAATAACTGGGGCTGGACGACCTTCAGGACGGGGACGTAACCCTGACCAAGTGCGGAGAATTTTTGCTGTGGCTAATTCTGGGCAAAATGCGATCGCTTGTTCTCTAACAGATTCCAGCAGTTCTTGATTTGGCGGTATCTCATCGCCATTGCTAGGAAATTCCACAGTTGCGCCTACCCAATAATCTCCGCCGCCCACAGGAACAATATGAACATCGTTACCCGTTATCGCTGGCTGGAAGTCAGGATTGCCTAATGGATGCCCTACACTCATTTGTAATGCTTGCCCTAGCACAGGGCGGATATCAATTATCTGATTTAATTTTGCCGTCAGTGGTGTTGAACCTAGCCCTGCTGCGACTACAAACCAATCGGCGGTGATTTTTCCTTCTGTAGTCTCAAGTTGATGGCAAAATTCAGGTGTTGAGGTTGAAGCATCCAAAACAGTCACGCCAAATTTGAAAGTTACACCATTTTGCTGGGCAGCCTCAACTAAAGCTAACGTCAGGGCAGTTGGATCAAGCTGGCGGTCTTGGGGAGAATAGACAGCGCCAGTAATTTTTTCACAATCCACTTGAGGACAGATATTCTGGAGTTTAGCCGTATCCCAAATCTCTAAATGCCAGCCTTGAGAGTGGCGAACTTCTACAAGTTTTTCCCATGCTGCTAAATTCTCCTCTTCCAAACCAAGACTGAGAATTCCCTGACGGTTAAAAGGGATTTTGCGACCTGTTAAAGCTTCTAGTTCAGGAATCAAAGTTTCATAGCGTTGGATGCTGGTTTGTCGCATCTGCCAAGCTTTGCCCTTGATTTTTTGGCTGATTGCGCCCATCAAAACGCCAAGTGCAGCGCCCGTAGAAGCTTGGGCTGGTGGTTGGCGATCGCAAACTGTAATTTTCAGCCCTTTTACTAGACTCAGTTCGTAAGCGATCGCAGCCCCAACCACACCACAACCGATAATAACTACATTCATAACTTGTGTTTCAAGTGAGTAGTTAGAAGTGAGAAGTTAAAAATTCTTAATTCTTAACTCCTAACTCCTAACTCTTAACTCCTAACTTTCTTCTGTTTTCGGAAGCAGTTGGAGGAATTTGTCAATCTCTGCAAAAGCAGCTTGGGATTGATTCAAGGCAACTAGAGGATTGCCAGCACTAGTAGCTTTATCAAGCTTAACCAGGTCTGTAAAAAAATCTCGCGTTATTTGACGTGCTTTGGGTTGGTCTTGGGGTAGAAGGTTAGGAGTGACATAAGTCAGATTCAGCTTTGCTTCTGTTATCGGGCCATGTATAAAGTTACGCACATTGATCCAATCACCTTTTTTAATCAGGGTTGTCAACTCTTCTGAGCGATCGCGCACAGCCTGAATTTCAGGAACATAAGCCTGAATTTTTTCAAGTTGTACTGCTGTGTAAGTCGGAGGTGCGATCGCAACACCAGGGCCACCACAACTAATCAGGAATGTGGCCAATAGTACTAGGAAAAATGAAAAAATCGAGCGTTGACGCACCATATATTGAACTTAATTGCTTTTGGTTTACCGATTCACAGTGTCATTTTAGATCGCTAGCGCAGTCAATCGTTCCTGTCAGCCAAGGATTTTGCAGAAAATCTTGATATTTTCTCCAAAGAGCAGAGTTCCGTCTGCTTTTGAGTAATTTTTAAGTACAATTACTTAATAGGTGTTAGGCAGTCCCAACAAGAAGCGATTTTTGGCTTCTGTTAGTAACTGAACGTGATTTTCCAAAGAAGGCACACGTTAACTGATATTGTTAGGAAAATATGATTTGGAGTTGCTAAATCTCAAAGCTCTTGATAAGCTGAAACACCAATAATATAAGCCTTCTGGCGGTTTTTATCTCTTCACATCCCCGAAGATGCCGACGCGATATAGGAGTGTTTTTTAGTGAATGCAGCTGAACAGGCAACGAACCTTGAACTCGCCAGCAACATTGCTACGGTAGTTAATTTGTTCAAATTCGAGTTTCCTGATGCCAAATCCGATCTCAAACCCTGGAAAAATGACCCGGAGACTAGGGAGTTAGTCGATCCAGATTCTATAGATATTGGCTTTCACTTTCCTGGTATCAGCAAATCTTGGCGAAGTCGTAGTATTTTAATTCAAATCCGATTTTATCAAGATCCCATAAATAATTCCCGCCGTGCGATCGGCGTGGAGGTAGCTGGATTCGATCATCGCGGTGAAGCGTGGCGACTTTCTACGGTAGAAAACTGGAATGTTGTCGGCGCATCTTCGCCTTCTGATGAAATTGAGGATAAGCTCAAACAGATTTGCCGACAGATTTTAGAAGTTTTTAATAAAGCAAGTGAATGAAGAAGGCAGGAGGCAGTGTTTCGACTACGCTCAACAACCAGGCAGGTGGTCGCCGAGCGCAGCCGAGGTGAGGCAGGAGAAAACTTCTCCCATGTTCGCGCAGCGTCTTGTAGAGAACATCTTGCAATTTTTAATTAATAATAATAATTTTTAATTTTTAATTGGAGCGAAGCGACTTGACCACTGTAATATTTGTGCATGGCACAGGCATTAGGGAACGAGAATACAACGAAACTTTTCAGATAATTGAGCAAAAGATTCACGCCCAACGTCCTGATATCAAAGTTTCTCCCTGCCTTTGGGGTGTATTAGGTGCAAGGTTCAATGATAATCGGGCATCAGTACCCTTGGAAGATGCGACACTGGCTTTATCTCAAGGAGAAGAAGACGCAGAGATTGTATTGTGGGGGAAATTATACCGCGATCCTTTGTATGAATTACGGCTGTTGTCTTTGAAACCGATTGAGTCAGGAAATCCCTTTGGGGAAGAACCAGGAGATGTTTTACAATCTCGTGTAGCGAGTCTCACTCCGGGATCTCAACTGCAAGCTAAGTTGCAAGAGGCGGGAATTGCAGAGGTATTTGAGTCAGCACGAGAGGCGGTTATCCACAGTGAACCGTATGAACGGGCGTTGCTCACAGTTTCCGAATCTGATTTGAGTGAATATTATGCACCAATAGCTAGAGCAGTTGTGGCTCAAGCAATGTTTATTAGCGAACAGCAAGAAAAATTTCTCCCCATACTCACCGATGCCCAATTGCGGGATGATGTTGTGGAATTGCTGGCTCTGGCTTTGGGAGAAGCGGAGTTAGGATTAGTTGGCTGGTTATTAAAGCCATTTGTTGAACTAGCACAGTACGGCGGAACAAATTATGTCAGAGGAAACCGCCTTGAGTTAACTGATAAAATCTCGCCTATGCCTGGTGATATTTTGTTGTATCAGACGCGAGGTGAAAAAATCAGGGCGTTTATCCAGCAACAAATTGCCCAAGCAGAACCGCCAGTGGTTTTAATCGCCCATAGTTTGGGAGGTATCGCTTGTGTAGATTTGCTAGTGCAGCAGCAGTTGTCTCAGGTGGAATTATTGGTAACAGTTGGTTCCCAAGCACCATTTTTATATGAGATTAACGCCCTCTACAGCTTAGAATATGGGCAGTTATTGCCAGAGCATTTCCCGCAATGGTTGAATATCTACGATTTACGGGATTTTCTCAGTTACGTGGGTAATAAAATTTTCCCTGAGCGAGTGCAGGATGTGCAAGTGGATAGCAGACAACCATTTCCCCGTTCCCACGGTGCTTATTGGACAAATGCCAAAACCTGGGAGGCGATTATTTCGAGGTTGCCATAATGGTTTACTTTTTACGGTATCTAGAAAACCAGTTCAGTAATCGTAGAAGAACCTCTCCCCCAACCCCTCTCCGAAGCGGAGAGGGGAGTTTGGCTCCCCATTCCCTTGTAGGGAAGGGGGCTGGGGGGTTAGGTCATTTTCCCCATAACGTGAGAGGCTAAGTCATCATGCAGTTGATGGCTAAACCCGATCGCACTTTTGGGTTAATTGTGGGTATTGAAAAGTACCACGAATCTGCTTGGAATGTGACGGGTGGAGGGCCAGCCGATGACGCACTGAAATTTGCTCATTGGCTGCATCTGCACGGTGTACCGAAAGAGAATATCCGGTTATGTTTATCAGCGCTGGAAGAAAATCATCAGTTAATTGGGGAATGTGGCTTAACTGTAGAGTTAGCAACAGAGCAAAATATCTCCGATATTGTGACTAACTTTTTATCCCCAAAATCGGGGGATTTACTTTACATTTTTTGGGCGGGACATGGTTTGATTACCTCAGAACGAGAGCGTCGGTTGCTTTGTGCTGATGCAAATAAACAGAATTGGCAGAATTTAGATTTAAATTCTTTATTAGTTTTGTTGGGTTCCGATAAATTTCAGATTCGTAATCATATTTGTATTATTGATGCCTGTGCCAATTATGTTTTAGAGTCGAAGGGAAGACCAACTAACTTAGGTGGCAAAGCTTTTTTGAGTGGTCAGCTAAAGCAAGATAGTAAACAATTTGTTTTACTGGCTACGCGGGAAGGAGAAAAAGCTGAGGTAAATTCGGAAAATAAAACAGGATACTTTTCTCAAGCTGTGAGAGAGGCTTTTGCCGCAGCTAATGGGAATTTTCCTCCGAATATGAGGGAAGTTACTGAGGCAGTTAAGCAGCGATTTATTAGTTTAGATAAAAAACAACTGCCGACTTATTTTTATTCCCGTAGTTGGGATGGAGATATTGAAAAATATCATTTCAACCCCTTTGATATCCCGCATAATATCCAACAGAGTCAAGCTCGTAAATTTGTTGGCAGGGATGAGCAAATAGAACAATTGCATCAGCTATTGCAAGCAAATGATGTTGTGGCTATTACCGATGTGACTGGGCAAGGTGGCGTGGGTAAAACAGAGTTAGCTATTCAATACTCATGGCAATATTTAGAAGATTATTCTGGCGGGTGTTGTTGGTTAAATCCCCAAGGTATTGATTTGGGAATCCAGTTAGTAGAGTTTGGAGTTGTGAATTTACCTAACTTTAATCCACCGGATGGATTAAGCCTAGCAGGTCAAGTTGCTTATTGCTGGAAGAACTGGCAAGCTGGCAAAGTTTTATTAATATTTGATGATGTTAAAGACTGGAAGCAAATTCAACCTTATCTACCACCTCAAGGTTCTCGGTTTAAGGTGTTAATTACCACTCGTCAAAACACAGGGTTAGCATATCCATCACTGCCGTTAGGTAAATTGTCAGCAGATGCAGCCTTAGAATTATTAACAACCCTGCTAGGAAAAGATAGGGTTGAGAAGGAATTAGAATTTGCTAAGGGACTTTGCCAATTTGTGAATTATGTACCTGTTGGACTTTACCTAATAGCAGGACTGCGGCAAGAGCCAGGGAGCGAATCATGCTAGCAGACATTCTCGCACAGCTACAAAAGCAAGCATCAGCAGGTGAGTCTGGTGTAGCAGCAGCTTTTGAGTTGAATTGGCAAAGCTTAGAACCAGAGGTGCAAAAATTGGCTTGTCTGTTGAGTTTGTTTGCTTTGGCTCCTATCCCTTGGTCTTTGGTAGAATCAGCAGCAGGTTATAGCGATTTGGAATTTGACTTAAAAGCTAACCGCACTATTTTAGTTGAGCGTTATTTGCTGCAAGAATTAGCAGAGGATACCTACCAAATCCATGAGCGCATTCGGGAATTATTGCGCCAGATGTTAGAAGATTTGGCTGAAGCAAACGAGCTTAAGCGCGGCTATTGTCAGGCAATAGTAGCCGTAGCAAAAAATATTCCTCAGACACCCACATTGATAGAAATTTCTAAAGTAACTCTTGCCATCCCTCACCTTGCCGGAACTGCAACAGTTTACCAAGCTTGGTTAAGCGATGATGATTTAATCTCACCATTTGAGGGCTTGGTTAGATTTTACGCAGGTCAAGGAGCCTATGGGCAAGCTTTGCCTTGGGGTAAACAAAGTTTATTAGCTACTAAAGAACGTTTGGGCGAAGAACACCTCTCTGTGGCAACTAGCCTGAACAATTTGGCATTACTCTACAATTCACAGGGAAGGTACAGCGAAGCCAAACCTTTGTTAATTCAAGCTTTGGAGATGAGAAAACGCCTGCTGGGGGATGAACACCCAGATGTGGCAACTAGCCTGAACAATTTGGCAGGACTCTACGAATCACAGGGAAGGTATAGCGATGCTGAACCTTTGTACATCCAAACTTTGGAGATAGACAAACGCCTATTCGGGGATGAACACCCAGAAGTAGCGATTGACCTGAACAATTTGGCAGAACTCTACCGTTTACAGGGAAGGTACAGGGATGCTGAACCTTTGTACATCCAAGCTTTGGAGATGAGAAAACGTCTGCTGGGGGATGAACACCCAGATGTGGCAACTAGCCTGAACAATTTGGCATTACTCTACCGTTTACAGGGAAGGTATAGCGATGCTGAACCTTTGTACATCCAAGCTTTGGAGATGAAGAAACGCCTGCTGGGGGATGAACACCCCTCTGTGGCAACTGGCCTGAACAATTTGGCATTACTCTACAAATCACAGGGAAGGTATAGCGATGCCGAACCTTTGTTAATTCAAGCTTTGGCGATGACAAAATGCCTGCTGGGGGATGAACACCCCTCTGTGGCAACTAGCCTGAACAATTTGGCAGGACTCTACGAATCACAGGGAAGGTACAGCGATGCCGAACCTTTGTACATCCAAGCTTTGGCGATGAGAAAACGCCTACTTGGGGATGAACACCCTAATGTGGCAAAAACCCTGAACAATTTGGCAAAACTTTACAAATCACAGGGAAGGTACACCGAAGCCGAACCTTTGTTAATTCAAGCTTTGGCGATCGCTGAAAAACGCTTAGAGGCAAATCATCCTGATACAATAACCTTTCGTGAAAATCTGGAAGACTTGCGGCGGAATCGTCAGCCTTGATTCAGGAGAATGGTTGCTTGTGTCTGGCGTTGGTTTCAGTAATTTAGGTAAGCTGCACCGGCTGCATTACCCGCCTGGGATTCAAATCCTAGTCTAAGAAGTAAGCAACATAATTAATTACACAATGTCAGTGCAAATGCAGTGAAGCAAAATAGTGCGATCGCAACGCCTAAAACTACTTCTCTACGATATGCTTTGCGAAGGGTGCGATCGCACTAACTATAAATATTTTTATTTCTCTACTTAATGAGCCTCTGAACTCCGTCAACGAGGCTTTTATCTCCGTTAACGAGTCTTTTATCTCCGTCAACGAGTATTTTATCTCCGTTAACGAGGCTTTTATCTCCGTTAACGAGTATTTTAGCTCCGTCAACGAGGCTTTTATCTCCGTCAACGAGTATTTTATCTCCGTTAACGAGGCTTTTATCTCCGTTCACGAGGCTTTTATCTCCGTTAACGAGGCTTTTATCTCCGTTCACGAGTATTTTATCTCCGTTCACGAGTATTTTATCTCCGTTCACGAGGCTTTTATCTCCGTTAACGGGTTATAGAGATAGCGATCGTGGTTAATTGCACCATCTTTTACATCACATTCCACAGGATTTGAACCTAAATCCCAAATAGAAGATGTATGTTTAATGCTAGTAATAATAATTTTTCCATTTTCTTGAATAATCTCAAACTCTTGGTTTTCTCCTAAGAGTTCTTTAGGGATTAATAAGCCTTTTTCTGTTGCTGTTAATTTCATGTTTAATTACCTCGATTTATTTTGTAAGTTAATCAAATAAATTTGCTTTAATAGGTTGTTTTAAAAGTGGTTGGCTATGATTATAGACACTTATTGATCCCCCCTAACCCCCCTAAAAAAGGGGGGAACCGGAATCAAAGTCCACCTTTTTAAGGGGGATTTAGGGGGATCTAAAACGTTTTGCTACCAAGAAAAGAACTTTTCAAACATCCTCTAAGGCAGGCAAGATGCCCACCTTACAAAATTGGATAAGGCTACCAGTTACCTACAGGTTGAGCATTATGAGAAAATATTGAGGGATCAATTGAAATGCCTAACCCCTCAGCTACACGACTACCATAAGAAACATCTGCCCTAAAAAAGTGACAGAGTTGGCGCATTTGGATGTCTTCCCTTGCTTGAGAGAGACTGCCGACAATATTTTTAGCAAGACGTTCTTGCTGTTCAGGAGTCATTAACCGATACAGATCACCAGCTTGGGTGTAATCGTCGTTTCCTTCACGATGACTGTAACGATCAACTGTGACATCGCCCAAATGACTAGGTGGTTCTGCATAAGCTGGATTTTCTTTGGGCGTACCCTCAGCACTATTCGGTTCATAGTTAGGAGCGCTACCGCCGTTGTTCCCTGGAGCCATAAAGCCATCTCGCTGGTAGTGCATCACTGGACATTTGGGCTGGTTAACAGGTAATTGCTGATAGTTACCACCCAAGCGATACCGTTGAGCATCTGGGTAAGAAAAGATTCGAGCTTGCAGCATTTTGTCTGGAGAGAAACTAACGCCAGGAACCACGGCACTAGGACTAAAAGCGGCTTGCTCTACTTCGGCGAAATAATTCTCAGGGTTACGATTTAGCTCTAATATCCCAACTTCAATTAAGGGATATTCTGAGTGTTTCCAAACTTTGGTCAAGTCAAAAGGATTATCAGGATGTTTTGCCGCTTGCTCTTCAGTCATAACCTGAATGCACATCCGCCATTTGGGATAATCTTTTTTAGCGATCGCTTCAAACAGATCGTGAGTCGCATGATCGGGATCTTCGCCCTTAATCTTAGCTGATTCTTCCTCTGTCAAGGTTTGATGTCCTTGCAGAGTCTTAAAGTGAAATTTACACCAAACGCGATCGCCCTCAGCATTAATTAAACTGAAGGTGTGGCTACCAAAACCGTCCATGTGGCGATGGGTTTTGGGAATTCCCCGGTCTGAAAAGAGGATTGTCACCTGGTGAAGCGATTCTGGACTGAGTGACCAAAAATCCCACTTTGCATTCTGGTCTTTGCAATTGGTTTGGGGATTGCGCTTTTGGGTATGGATAAAATCAGGAAACTTCAAAGGGTCGCGGATGAAGAAAATAGGGGTATTGTTACCTACAAGATCCCAGTTACCCTCCTCAGTATAAAACTTGAGGGAAAAACCTCTAGGGTCGCGCTCGGCATCTGCTGAACCCTTTTCTCCGCCAACTGTCGAAAAGCGCAAGAGAAGTTCCGTTTTCTTGCCAATTTCAGAAAAAAGTTTGGCTTTACTGTAGCGGGTAATGTCATTGGTAATAGTCAAAGTGCCGTGAGCAGCAGCACCTTTAGCGTGAACAACTCTTTCAGGAATACGTTCTCTGTTGAAATGAGCCAGTTTTTCTATGAGGTGGAAATCCTGGATTAATACCGGGCCACGCGCTCCAGCCGTGAGTGAGTTCTGGTTATCGCTAACTGGAATACCGTCAGCAGTTGTCAAGTTTTGGGGTTCAGTCATGGTTAAAGAAGCTCTCCATGTAAGTTACTCAGATTGCCCACAATACATTTTAGTCAGCAGATGGATACCTACTGATAGAACAATCTAATCCATAGTCATAACGAGTTTATATTAAAATCATACTCGATATGATTATGAATTACAAGGAATTTTTTTGTATTTTGGTAAGATGTAGAGACGGTATATCGTCTCTATACTGCCTTTCAGGTATTTAAATGTTTGAGAATTAACGAGCAAACATCTGTCGCCTCAATTTGATGTTCATTAACTAGGTGAGTTTGATGGGTGATAAATAGAGGCCCTTCATCTGAGGAAGTGGTGATATTACCGTGAGAGCCACGCACCAGGGAAGCATCCAGAGGAATCACATCCATTAAGTAGCGAAAACCTAGTTGTTTCTTAAGTAACTTGAGAGCAATTTTTCCTTGAGGAAATTTTATTTGCGGATCGAGGAAAAGTTCTACAGGATCGTAACCAGGTTTACGGTGGATATCTACTGTTCTAGCAAAATCAGGGGCTTTGGCATCATCAAGCCAATAATAATAGGTAAACCAAGTGTCAGATTGTGTGATCGCCACCAACTCACCCGATCTAGGATGATTAAGATGGTAGGCTTGTTTACCCTCTTCATCCAATACCTGCGCTACGCCTTCAGTCGCTTCTAAAAGCGATCGCACTTTCGGGATGTATGCCGGATCGTTCACATAAACATGAGCAATTTGATGATCGGCAACAGCAAAGGCAATGCTAGCACCAAAATCGAGCAGTTCTCGCCCTAATTCTTCCCGGACAGCAATTAAACCATTTTCTCGTAGTACCCGGTTCAAATCCACCGCTTTAGAAACTGGGGTAATGCCATACTCAGAAAGAATAATTACCTGAGTATTACGTGCTTCAAAATATTTAATCAAATCGCCACAAACAGCATCAATTTCTCGCAAATCTGCTTGAATCTGTGTTTGATTGTTACCAAATTTTTGCAGACAGTAATCTAAATGTGGTAGATAAACCAGTGATAATGTCGGGCTGTAACGCTCCTCAACCCATTTTGCAGAATTGGCAATCCATTGACTAGAACTAATGGTAGTTTTTGGCCCCCAGAAATCGAACAGAGGGAAATTTCCTAAATCAGATTGAATTTGCGATCGCACATCACTAGGATGGGTATAAATATCAGGTAATTTTCTTCCATCTGCGGGATACATCGGGCGCGGCGTAATCGCATAATCTGCCGTAGAGTACATATTGTACCACCAAAAAAGATTGGCACAAGTGAAAGTTGGATCAATTGATTTAGCTATTTCCCATACTTTGGGAGCTTGTACTAGTTTATTAGATTGTCGCCAAAACTTCACTTCACACTCATCGCGGAAGTACCAACCATTAGCAACAATTCCATGTTCATCAGGTAACTTTCCTGTTAAATAAGTAGCTTGAACTGAACAAGTTACAGCAGGTAAAACTTTGTTGATGGAAGCTAGCTGTCCTTTAGCAGCCCAAGAAGATAAAAATGGTGTGTTTTCTCCTAATAAACTGGGCGTTAACCCCACGACATTTAGAACAACTGTTTTCTGCATAAAATTAATTTCCTTTTAATTTGCGGCAAATTCTTTTAATACCCACTCATATTCACGCTGAATAGAAGTCAGCATATCTATCTTCATTTCTGACGGCAATACATCCCAAGTGTAAGTTTCAATTTCTAAATGTGAGCAAGCATTATTTGTTTTAATTAGATTTAAAACAGTAGCGATGTCATCTTGGGTAGATTGCAAAATTTGATAATCATGAATAAAAATTGGGACGTGAAAATGAATCCGCCACTCTTCAGCTAAAGATTCCTCTAAATGTGGTAATGCAGCTATTAAGTCAGGATAGTGATGCAGTGTACCATCGTTGCGACGTTCTATTACCTGGTGAAGATAGGTAGATTCTGCAAAAGGACGTAAGCGTTCAACTATCAAATTACGCTTTTCAACCTCAGCAGGTATTTTTACTTTAATTGCAGCGCTAATTTGAATCTTGCCAATCTTAATTCCTGCCGATTGCAAACGCGCAAATACAGATTGCGGTTCCTCATATTCAACTGAAAAATGGCAGGTATCATAACAAACCCGGACGTGTTCTATCAACTTCGTCTCTGCTAGATGCTGTTCAATATTTAATTTTTCTGATAAGTAATTACCACCAATTGGCAGCAACCAATTTTGATAAAAATCAATTACTTCTGATGTATTTTCAATTAAACCATCAGGCTCAGGTTCTAAATCAATATGTAATATCTTTCCTGTTTCTTCGCTGATGCGAATCATCTCTACAACAACAGATGCTATGTTCAAACAACTCTTTTTCAGAACCGTATCAAAAGTTGCTTGGTCTTTTTGCCACCAAGGTTTATAGGATAATGGTAGTGTAGAAATTCCACCGTCTAGTCCTTGTGGTAACAGAGCAGATAAAATTTGTGTCAAATTTAAACTATAATTCACCCGTTCTTGTGTAGACCAATCTGGTGCATAAACTTGGTCTTTGACAACTTTCCGATGGAATCCGCCATAAGGAAATCCATTTAAGGTGAAAACATATAAATTATGCTGAGTTAGCCATGCTTGGAATTGAGCTAAATTATTACTTTCTAAAAGTTCTTTTGCTGCAATATCTGCTAATCTCAAGCCAATACCGAAAGGTTCTGTAGGTGATAAACGTGATTTGAGTTCAAGAATATACTTTTCTAAATTGGTTAAAACCTCTAGCCAGCTTTCACCAGGATGAATGTTGCTGCAATAAGTTAAATGAAAGTTGCTGTCTTTTGTAATTTTCATTTTCTAGCCTACGCCCTATATATGCTAATAATTTGTTATCTTTGGCTGATAAAATTTCACAAAATATTTGTTACACATTCATGGAGATGGGCGCATATCTATGCGCCCCTACAATCTATTCAGTGGTATGTACATTTAAAGTTAAGTTACAGCAAATATTTTTGCTAGTTTCATAGAAATTGGTAGCAAGATTAGAACGAATAAACCGTAATACAAACCAGCAAAACCAGATGCAATTGTTGCATCTAAAACTATTAGAGATAAAACGCCTATTTTGACAGCATTGCGGATATTTTCGGCTATTGGTTCCTGCGCCGCTTTGATAAAGTTAGGCAAGATTCTGATAGCTAATAAAATAGCGAATGGTAGGGCTGCGATCGCTGTATACTCATCCAAGAATCCTAAAGCTAAAACTGCTGTCAAAACTATTGCAATTAGGAGTACTGCTAAAACTCCCGTAATCTTCTTACCACCATGAACTTCACCCTGACTAATTGCAGTGATAGCAGCAATATAAAGAACAGGAATTAGCGCTAAATACCAACGTTCTCCGATGATTTCGGGTACTGCACTTACACCTAATAATAAGTTACTGCCACGACATAAACCCATATTTAAAGGGCCAAAAAAAGGATGATGTTTGGCGAGTGAGTCGTACAGTAGGGATGAGAGAGTGATAAATATAGCGATCGCAGCACTCAATAACGATACCTGAAAAGCAGCTATAATCCCAATGGCAAAAAGTATACTCCCCAGTAAAGTAGCATTTTGACGAGATACGCGACCACTGGGAATTGCTCTATTTGGTCGCTCTTTTGCATCTAATTCAGCATCAAAAACATCGTTAAAAACTATACCGCCGCCATACAAGCCAGTTGTAGCTAATAACAACCAAGCTAATGGAATTAGGATGGCAAAAGTTGCTTCGCCATTAATTAATTTAGTAAAAATTATTCCAGAGCCAGAAGCAGCAAAACCAAGAAGAATATCCGCCCACGCAGTAACAATATTAGCAGGACGCATCAATTCAAAATAACTCCGCCAGCTTTGAAAATTTAAGCTTGCAACATTCACTTATCTGCCTCCATGCCTAATAATTACTCAAAACAAACCGCATATTGATGAACCAGATGTTTATACACTCCTCACTGCCAATTTTCTATTCAATCAACACAAAATCTGAAACTGATTTGATTCCTGGTTCTTGTCCCCGTAGCACAGAATTACCACTGAACATTTGACGTTGATCGATAGATTGAGGATTGAGCCAATCTGAAGCTTTCATCTGCCCAGTTTGACTGTAAGCAGCTAGGGCATTTTCATAACAAACTGCTTGCACATGTTGTTCAGGAATGCCCCTATCTAACATCAACTGAGCCGTTTTGGGAACTGCCAAAGGATCGCTGATACCCCAATCAGCGCTACTATCTACAATGATGCGATCGCACCCATATTGGCGGACAACTTCTACCATCCTGGCGTTACCCATCTTCGTCTGTGGGTAAATCGTAAAAGCTGCCCAAAAACCGCGTCCTAATACTTCTTCAACAGTTTCTTCGTTATTGTGATCGATAACTACTTGTGAAGGATCTAAACCATATTCAATACAGCGATCCATACTCCGACTAGCACCCGCCTTTTTATTCCGGTGAGGAGTATGAATTAGTACCAAAGTATCGAGTTCTTTGGCTAATTCTAACTGTTGACAAAAGTACTTATCTTCTGCTTCTGTCATATCGTCATAGCCAATTTCACCAATAGCAACAACTCCTTCTTTACAGGCATAAAGTGGTAGCAGTTCCATAACTTCAGCTGCTAGCGCTTCATTGTTAGCTTCTTTCGGATTTAGGCCGATTGTGCAGTAGTGTTGGATGCCAAACTGACTAGCACGAAACCGTTCCCAACCGACAAGACTACTGAAGTAGTCTTTAAATGAGCCAGCATTTGTTCGGGGTTGTCCTAACCAAAAGGCTGGTTCAATAACGGCGACAATGCCATATTCCCGCATTACTAGGTAATCGTAAGTAGTACGGGAACACATATGAATGTGAGGATCGATATACATCATGGTTTTAATAATTGGGCATTGGGAAAGAGGAGGCAGGAGGCAGAAGGCAGGAGGCAGAAGGCAGGAGGCAGAAGTACTTTAATTTTGAATTGATTTCTCCCTCATCCCCACTCGCCACTCCCTTTTATTTGTAAACAAAGAGGCGTTAGCGCAGCTTGCCGCAGGCATCACGGCTAAAATTGTTCCAAGTCAGATTACCTTGCTGGATGGATGACTGTAAATCTGGGTAACGAGAAAGTAATGCTTGCGCTTGGGGTAAAGGAGACTCAGCACAAGCTAACGCTGCGGCTTCTTGTTCGGCTGTATCGCCATTAGCCAGTACTTTTTCCAAATCTGTAACGATCGCACTATCCGCAAACCGCCCTACAGGTCGCCAAAGTTCTGGCGTAACTGAGCGTTTAGCTGCCCAACGTTCATGGGCATAGTCTGCTAACATCTTCGCTAATTCTGGGTTAGCACGTTGGTCTAATCCCCAAATTAGATGCAAAGGACTGCCGACAAACACAGCCTTTAGTACCATCTGGTTCCAAGCAGCATTGTCTAAATAATTCGCTGGATAAGGATTACGTAGTGCTATGGCTTGGAATACATTACTCATATTGCTGCGAATTCCCTCAGCAGCGCGATGGCGATGTAACTCTGGATGTGGTAAAAGCGGCAAACTTTGATAAAGGGCGACTAGCTCCCCCATATCAGCAGTAGAGAAGACTTGATCGAGCGTCTGCACATACCCCTGGGCATCATCGTGGGGCAAAGCTAGAAGCAAGAGTGTGCGACCTGCTTGATCTACACTCCAATTACCAGGATACCAACCGGGAATCACATCTTCTGCTGCTTCCAAGTCCTGGAATGTTAGCTGCAAATCCTGTTTACCTAGATAACGCGGTACAGCACTAAATGCCGTAAAAAAAACTCTTTCAGCAGCGCCGCTAGAAATTTGTGCCTGCTTCTGCTCCAGCCAAGCAAAAGCTTTATCTGAAACAGACTTTAACAGCCAGTGATGCAGTAACTTGTTTACTTTACTCATGATAAATTTCAGGAGAAGTTGCCCAGCTTTTTTGTGACAACTAAGTATAAAATCTACCACTAAACTTGATACTTTGTGTTTAAAACAGCTAATAATATACTACTGAGTTCGGAACTTTACTGAATCTATAAAGTTTTCCCGATTTTAGAGAAGATATTGTAAAGATCCTATTTTAATTAGATAAACTCTAGAATTAACTTACGGAAAAAATTAGAATTTTATCTAACATAAGAATATCCATTGCTAATTTCATGGATAAATCATAGGCATCAATAGAATTGTAAATTAATATTATTTTTAACTTTGCCTACCATGATGAATGCAATTTAAAAGTATGATGAATTTAATGATTTTAAGTGTTTAAAAAATCATCTAAATGCTGAACTATTTGATGGTTGACCATCTTGAATTTAGTCTAAATTGTAATTGCATTAGTGCATATATTCACAGCTACTAAATAATACTTTAAATGGCTATTAAACAAAAAACCGCTCTTAATCTGCAACCAATTAACCAATGTGTCCGCGTGACCTTCAACTATGATGTTCACTTCACTAGAGGTCTGTTTCAGTTAGATAATCCTTTATTTGCACAAGTGATTGCCGCAGATGGGGAAACAACCCCAAAGCAAGTACTAGCTGTAGTAGATGGAGGATTTTTACAGCACCAGGATGGCTTACTAAAAAAATTATCAGTCTATGCTCAGTATTATGAAGATGTACTAACACTGAGCGGTGAGCCGATAGTAGTTCTTGGTGGAGAACGAGTTAAGAACGATTCTAGATTTATAGAGCAAATTCATCAGCGAATCAATGCAGCAGGATTGTGCCGTCACTCCTACGTTTTAGCAATTGGAGGTGGAGCCGTCCTAGATATGGTAGGATACGCAGCAACAACGGCTCATCGAGGAATTCGGCTGTTACGAGTACCGACAACAGTATTAGGGCAAAACGATTCGGGTGTAGGGGTAAAGAACGGAATCAATGCTTTCGGCAAGAAAAACTTTTTGGGTACATTCATGCCGCCTTATGCTGTCTTAAATGACTTTGATTTTCTGACTAGCCTTGACGATCGAGATTGGCGATCGGGTATTGCAGAAGCGGTGAAAGTAGCGCTGATTAAAGATGCAGATTTCTTCGATTTCATTATGACTAATGCCGATAAATTGGCTAATCGGGATATGGACATAATGGAAAGATTGATCTATCGCTGTTCGCAGTTGCATTTAGAGCATATTGCTGGTGGCGGCGATCCATTTGAAATGGGTTCATCGCGTCCTTTGGATTTTGGACACTGGGCTGCTCATAAACTGGAGCATTTAACTAATTACAGTTTACGTCATGGTGAAGCTGTAGCGATCGGTATTGCTTTGGATACGACCTATTCATATTTAACAGGTCAGCTATTGAAATCTGAGTGGCGAATGGTTCTACATACACTGAATAAGTTGGGGTTTACATTGTATGTATCGGCACTTACAGAGCAATTAGATCAACTAGACCATCCCGATTGTCTATTTAGGGGGCTTACCGAGTTCCGCGAACACTTGGGAGGAAATTTGACAATCACTCTTCTAGAAGGAATTGGGCAGGGAATAGAAGTACATCAGGTGGATTTGTCTTTGTATAGAGATGCTATTTTGATGTTGCAAGATTGGCAACTCTCGCATTGATTGTCCCTATGGAAGGGAAATTAGAGTGTATTGTATACAAACGGGCGATCGCTAACCAAAATCTTATAGCGATCGCAAGCAAAATTCTATTCCTGACTTGTTTTCGGTTTGATGTATGCGATCGCTTGTTTCCAAACAGTGGTTTGCTGGCTGTTTTCATCAGCAATACAGATACACTGTGGGTCTTGCCATACAACTTTTCCTATGAGTACATCTTGAGTCAGCAGCTTTAACTCTACTGGCGTTGTTTGTTTAATCAGGTTTTGGACTTGTATAATACTAGGCAAAGTGGTGTCAAATTGGGTAAGCATTTTTTAGTAAAGATGAACCTACAAGGCAAAATAAAGAGTAACTAATCCTTGATAATTCATCCTTGAGAAAATGGCAATCGAATTTACTAAGTATCATGGTCTGGGCAACGATTTTATTCTGATTGACAATCGCTCGTCATCTTTGCCCGTATTGACTCCAGAGCAAGCCATCCAGTTGTGCGATCGCCATTTTGGTATCGGTGCTGATGGTGTAATTTTTGCCCTACCTGGAGAAAATGGCACTGACTACACCATGCGGATTTTTAATTCTGATGGTTCAGAACCAGAAATGTGT
Source organism: Nostoc sp. (assembly GCF_036917775.1). Lineage (GTDB taxonomy): Bacteria > Cyanobacteriota > Cyanobacteriia > Cyanobacteriales > Nostocaceae > Nostoc. The sequence continues at coordinate 1,165 of NZ_JBALEQ010000101.1, read as the reverse complement.
GGCAATGGCATTCGCTGTTTAGCTGGCTTTTTGGCAGATTTAGAGAAACTGGGGACTAGGGACTTGGGACTAGGGACTGGGGAAGAGTCTTCTCAATCCTCAATCACGTATCGCATTCATACTTTAGGTGGCGTGATGATTCCCCAAATCTTGCCTAATGGTCTAGTTAAAGTAGACATGGGTTTACCCAGATTACTCGCTGGCGAAATTCCTACCACTCTTGCACCCGCCGAAGAAAAAGTAATTTCTCAGCCGTTGGAGGTGGTGGGGAAAACTTGGGAAGTAACTTGTGTAAGTATGGGAAATCCTCACTGCATTACCTTTGTAGAAGATGTAGCAGCAATTGAACTAGAAAGCATTGGCCCGAAATTCGAACATCACCCAGCTTTTCCTCAACGCATAAATACTGAATTTATTCAAGTGGTGCGCCCTAACTATTTGAAAATGCGGGTGTGGGAACGGGGGGCTGGGATTACATTAGCTTGTGGGACTGGTGCTTGCGCTTCTTTAGTAGCTGGTGTGTTAACCGGGAAATGCGATCGCACTGCCACTGTAGAATTACCTGGTGGCCCCTTGCAAATTGAATGGTCAGAAATCGACCAACGGGTTTACATGACAGGCCCGGCCCAAAAGGTATTCACGGGGAAATTGTAACCGATTTACCACCGAGATTACGCAAAATCATGAAAAAACGAACCACAGAGGCGCAGAGGACACGGAGAAATAAGAGTTTCAGAGAGTTCTTGCGTAAGTCCTAAGTTATTTTGAGGGTTTGTAGTAAGGACTTTAGTGTTTAGAAGATGTTTGAAAAGTGGTTGGCTGTATCTTTGCACTTATTGATCCCCCCTAACCCCCCTTAAAAAACTACGGTGTATACACAAGTCCTAAAATCCTTGCCTGGTAAGATGCAAGCCTTAGTAGGCAAGGTTTTGAGTTTATCAAAAGTGTCAGCTTATTGATATAGAATTAACGAAAAATCAAGGATTTTTAAAATAATTTTCCGTTCTTTTCCCTTTATTTGATTCTCAACCCGACTTGTGTATACACGGTAGCCTTAAAAAAGGGGAACTGGAATCAAAGTCCCCCTTTTTAAGCTATCCATTAGTCACATCTTTCTTAACAAAAGCTAAAAGCTAATTCTCAACAGGATTAGAGACGATGATGA